>NZ_JBHVRN010000011.1:0-209235 GCF_042885775.1 Paenarthrobacter sp. NPDC058040 | reverse complement strand
GCCGTCAACGAGCAATGGAACCACCACGACAGCCGGAGGTTTACCTATGAGGCAACGACTCAAAGTTCCCGGAGGTATTGACATGAGGCAACAGGGTGTGGGTTGGTACGAGCGCCCTTCGGAGTCGGATAGGATGGCCGCGGACAGGTGGTCATAACGGTAGGCATCCCTCGCTTCCAGCGTCGCCTACGGAGACCTTCGGACCCTGTCTTCGCATCTTTATTGGGGGACTCTTGATCTCTGCACTCCGCCGTACCCGGCGACGCCTTTCTGCTGCCATTCTCGCCGCCGGAGTTGGAGCCTCGCTCCTTGTCGCTGCGCCCGCGCAGGCCTACGACTCGCCGGTCTTCGACGTACCGGCTGCCTCCCAGGCGCCGTTGCCTTTTGTTGAACGGGCATCTGATGTGCCGGGCGTTCTGGAACTCTGGAAGAACGGCGGGCAAGCCACGCGTAAGGCTGCCGGTTTGGCGCTGACCGGCGGTGCTGGTTCCGTACAGGCCTTCATCGACGGCGGACAGGACGCGCCGCTGGCTGCTGACCGGAAGCAACTGGTCACCGAGTTGGCGGTGAGTGGAACGGAGCACGTCCGTTCGTCGGCATCGAAGATGCTTGGCGCGGGCGATCCGGCCAAGATTGACGCGTTTCTCGCGACAGGATGGGAGCGCGCCTGGCAAACAGACCTTCGGATAGCTGCGACAAACTTCCTGGATTACGGCGTGCCCAGTGTGCGGAAAGCTGCGTCGACAAGCTTGGACACGTCCGAAGAGGCCGTTGAGGAATTCGTGCTCAACGGCTGGAAGAAGGTGGCGGCCGGCAATGACCGCGTGGAGGTCACGTGGTTGACGGATTCCTCTTTGCCGAGCGTGACCCTTGGCGCGCAGGCGGCCTTGGATACCAATGATCCCGAGGTGCTTGCAGACTTCCTTCGTTACGGACAGCATGTGGCCGCGGCCCGGGATGCTGAAGCAGCCTCCGTCGCGACGGTTCTGGAGCAGACCAAAGCGGACGTGAAGGCCAACCCGGCTGGAACCGCGGCGGTCGCTGACAGGGCGATTGCCGCCGTCGGGCAGGCCCAGAACATCGCCGCGACCGCGAGGACGGAAGACCTGACGCGGCTGGAGGCCGACAGGACCCTCCTCATCTCGCAGGCACGGCTGCGGAACGAGCAAGAGGGTGTTGTGCTCGCTCGGCAAAAGCCGGCGCGCGAAGCGTTTGCCGCGGCGGCAAAGGAACTTCCCGGGCTGTTGACGGCACTGACCGGAGCAGACTTGGACAAGAACCTGGCAAAAGCGCGGCAGGCGACCCTTGACCTCACCCTCGTTGAGACCCCGACCGTGCAGAAGGCCGCCAAAGTTGCGCTGCTTGGTGGTGATGAGGCGGTCAAGTCCTACATTGCCAAGGGTCTGGATGAGGCACGCGATGCGGGAGGTGACGAGTTCGAATCCGACCGCCAGCGCGCCTACCAGGCGCTCGGCACCGGCGGGCCGAACGTTCAAGAGGCTGCAAGCGTCGCCTTGGAATCGGGCAGCCACCCCGATGTCCGCTACTTCCTTGAATACGGGCTGGACCTTGCGCGGGAGCTGGACAACTCAGTCTTCGCGTACCAAAGCATCGCGTCCGGGGGGCCGGAAGTGCGCGCTGCCGCAGACGTGGCACTGAGTGGCGGCAGGGAAGATCAGCAGTCCTATGCAACTGCAGGCCAAGCGGCCGCTGCGGATCGTGATGCGGCCACGGCTGCCCATGTGGCGCGCATCGACGCCGTGGTTGCGGAACTGACGGGAATCGCTGACAGGGCAACGCTCGACGCCGGTGCGGCAGCTGAAGCGGCCAGGGCTGCCGAAGCCGCGCGCCAGTCCGCCAGCTCATCGGCAAATGCGGCGGGTGCACCCCTCTTCGACGCGTCCCGTGGATCCGCCCCGATCGTCATGCCATGGCCCCAGATGGGTTCGTCTGCGGTTCCGCTCGGCGACCCCGGTGCGCCGCCAGCGGCGGAGGAGTCGGCCAACCACCTGCCGACGATCAACGTTCCGTCTCTTCAGGCGCCATCGGAAGAGGCGGCGCTCGCCGGTGTTCCCTCCGCGGCGCAGGCCGGACAGGCCGCCAGCACCGCGGCATTGAGTGGCTGGACTCTCGGGCTGATCGTTGGATTGGTACTCGCAGCGGCGGCCGCCATCACCGTGCTGCTTCGCCGGAAGGCGCCGGCACCCAAGGTTCCGGCGAAAGAGGCCTAGCCTCGCTTCCGGTCCTTCCGCCGTTGGACATAATGCGCCGTGATCCCGCTGCCCAGCAGCACGAAGCCCAGGAAACCCCAGGGCGACGGATAGATGGGGATGCTTAGCAGCATCAGGGCGACCCCCAGAATGACAGCAAGGACGTTGAGCGCTTTTGGTGAAGTGACGTGATGGGGAAGTCTTCCGGACTCCAGTCGCCTCGCCAGTGCCGGATCGTCAATGAAGAGCTCGCGTTCCAACTGCTCCAATACCCTGCGTTCCTGATCGGAGAGCGGCATGCCGGGTCCTTCCCTCAAGCTTTGCGGTTGAGGCTGGCCTACGCCATGGAAAGGCAGCCTCGTCCGTTAAGCTAAGCATACTGACCATTTTGTGGACAAGCCTCAATTGTCGATCACGCTCGTGGTGGCGATAGGGTGGATTCTCGGCTGAAGCAAGCGGCCACAGGTTCAACTGTGCGGAGCTGCTGCCATGCCCGACCATTCAGAGCTGACCAACGCGGCGGCCTCAGCCTTCAACCTTCCTGAGCTTCGGGACGGACAACTTGACGCCATGGGCGCACTCGCCGACGGGCATGACGTCCTGGCTGTCATGCCCACCGGCTACGGCAAATCGGCAACCTACCAAGTACCGGCGTGGTACCTCCACCAACGGGGCATGAAGAACAAGACCGCACGTCCCGCCGTCGTGATTTCTCCCCTCATCGCCCTGCAAGAAGACCAACTGGAGGCGCTGACGGGGCAACTGGGCGAGGGGGTCGCCGTCGCCGTCAACTCCTCACGCAGTGATTCCGAGGTGGAAGCCGCGTGGGAAGCGCTGGAATCCGGGCAGGCGGCGTTCCTTTTCCTGGCCCCCGAGCAGCTGGCCAAACCGGACACAGTTGAGCGACTGGCAAAGCTCGGCGTCAGCATGTTCGTAGTGGACGAGGCCCACTGCGTATCGTCCTGGGGGCACGACTTCCGACCCGACTATTTGGACCTCGGCAACGTCAGGGAAAGGCTGGGGAACCCTCCCGTGGCAGCGCTGACGGCCACGGCTTCTCCACCTGTCCGGGAAGAGATCGTGGAGCGGCTGCGCATGCGGTCACCGTTGGTCCTGGTTCGTGGGTTCGACCGGCCAAACATCCAGCTGGAGGTGATTCGGCACCAGGAGCACAAGGCCAAGCGGAAGGCTGTGGTGGAACAGATCACCGCCTGGACCAAGGCAGGGGAGAAGGGCCTGCTCTACGCGGCCAAGCGGAAGGACACCGAACAGTACGCAGCCGCGCTGGAGGGAAACGGGCTCCGCGCGGCGGCCTATCATGCAGGGCGTTCCGCATCTGACCGGGAGCGCATCCACCAGGAGTTCCTGGCGGATGAGCTGGATGTGGTTGTTGCCACCACCGCCTTCGGGATGGGCATCGACAAGCCCAACGTCCGGTTCGTGGTGCACGCCGACATTCCAGAGTCCTTGGATGCGTACTACCAGGAGATCGGCAGGAGTGGACGCGACGGCGGAGGCGCGCAGGCAGTCCTGCATTACCGTGCCGAGGACCTTGGCCTTCGGAAATTCTTCAGCGCCCATGCGCCGGACGAGGATGCCCTGCTGGCTGTACTGAAGGTACTCAAGCATGCCGGCGAACCAGCACCAAAGTCGGCCATTGCTGAGCTCGCGGGCTTCCCGTCGCGGCGGGTGACGGCGCTCGTGAACCAGTTGGAGGAAGCCAACGCGGTGGCTGTTGGCAAGCGTGGGGTTCGGCTCACATCGAAGGCCAAGCTGTCTTCCGTGGTTGCCAGGGCCGTTGACTTGGCGGAAGCACGGCAGCGCGTCGACCAGTCCCGGCTGACCATGATGCGCGGTTATGCCGAGACCGGCAGCTGCCGCCGGCAGTTCCTGCTGGGCTACTTCGGCGAGGAACTTCCGGAACCATGTGGGAACTGCGATACCTGCGAAGACACCGAGGCGCCGCTCGCCGCAGCGATGAACGACGGCGGCGGCTCACCCACCGACGATCCCTTCCGCGTACAGGCCGCCGTGGTCCACAAGGAATGGGGAGCCGGGCTGGTGATGCGGCACGAGGACGATGTGATCACCGTGCTGTTTGAGCAGGAGGGTTACAAGACGCTCTCACGTACCGCGGTGATGGAACAGGACCTCCTGAAGCCTGCCTAGGTGTTCAGCTCGAGCATGAGGGCCGGCAGCTCATCGGCAAGCTCGCGCGCAAGAAAACCCAGCGGGCCACGTTTGCTTGCCAGCCGGTCCGCCGCGGCTGCATGAAGATGCGTACCCCAGCAGGCGGCCTGCGCGTCACTGGTGCCCCGCGCGCGCAGCCCGGCGATCGCCCCGGCCAGCACATCACCACTTCCAGACGTGCCCAAGCCGCCGTAGCCCGTGGTGATCTTCCAGAGCCCGGGGTCGTCTTTGCCTTGGGAGGAGCCGGCAATGAATCCTTGGCAACTGACGACGGCGCTGAATTCCGAGGCGATCCCCGCTACGTCCTCTGCGAGGTCCTTGACGTCGCGGCCGAGCAGGATCCCCGCCTCGGTGGGGTTGGGGGTGAGGATCAGCCGGCCGCGCCATGGTTCCACGTCCCTCAGCTTGGGCAGGACACCCAAAGCAAAGGCGTCAAGGACGACGGCGGGCCCGCCATGGCCGCCCGGCTCACCGTCGGAAACCTCCTGTGCCAAGACCGAACGCAACAACTGCTCCGTCAGCTCCGGATCGTCCAGGCCCGGTCCGATGAGGACGGCATCTGCCTGCCCAAGGTAGGACGAAATCCGGTCCAGTCCTTCTCCGCTCAAGGATCCGTTCGCTGTTTCCGGAAGCCCCACGGAGCCACATTCCGGCAGCGCAACTCCCAGGGGGACAGCCACCGATTCCGGAACGGCCAACGTTAACTTCCCGGCCCCGGCCCGGAGGGCAGCGATCCCCGCGAGCAAAGCAGCCCCCGGCGTCGAACGGGCACCACCGATCACCAGCACCGCGCCGCGTGAATACTTGTCCTCACCCGGCGCCGGGAGCGGCCAGTCGCGCAACAGCGAGGGCGTGACGGGGGTTGGTGCGTCATTGGGGATGGACACTGGCGTCTCCTGCGTGTTCGGTGACGGTGACACCCTGCTCGGTGAGGTGGTCCGCTACGTTAAAGCTGTCCAAGGTCCACGGCCCGGCACCCGAAGGACGGACGTACCTCGTGATGGATGCGTTCAGCACCGACGTGGTGGCCGCGAGGTCCAGGATCTCGTCCTCGGACATGCCTTCCAACACATAGCGGATCAGCAGGATCACGGCGTCGTGGCACACCAGCATGACGCGCCGCCCACTGTTCAAGGTGTTGAGCTCGCCGAGCACCGAGCGCAGCCTCAGCGCTACATCAGCCCACGATTCGCCGCCCGGAGGCCGGTAGTAGAGCTTGCCCAACCACAGCCGACGCTCCGCTTCTTCGGGGAACCGTGCCTGGACGCCGCGGCTGGTCAGGGTGTCCAGGATTCCCAATTCGCGGTCCCGCAGCCGCTCGTCCGTGAGGATGGTGGTCTGCCAGTCGGCCCCCTCGATGGCTATTTCCGCTGTTTGCCGGGCCCGTGCGTAGGGAGAGGACACCACAGCGTCCGGCCGTTGCTCTTCCGCTATTTTCGCCAGTGCGGTTCCGAGGGCCTTGGCTTGCTCCTGCCCGGTGCTGGACAGCTTGACATCCGCATCGCGCGCCGGAACGTCGATCACCTCCAGGCCGGCCACACGTGCCTCGGTCGCGGCCACGTTGCCTTCGCTCTCACCGTGCCGGATCAACAGGAGCTCAACGGCACCTGCCTCTTGCACCGCATCTGTCAGCCCATCGTCGTTCATCAGCGCCCCACCCTTTCGCTTGTCCCGCAGAAAGCGCAAACCTATTCACTGCGTACCCACCCTCACGGAAGATAAACGCACGACGGCGACCTGCCGCCGTCGTGCGTTTGGGTTCGGTGCCGAGGCGTTCCCGGAGCCGACCGTCAAGGCCTGTTGCCGCCGCGCCCCGTGAAGTAAGTTGCTGGAATGGATGACACATACCAAGTCATTGTGGTCGGTGGCGGATTTGCGGGAGTCGCAGCAGCCAAGGAGCTGGGGCGCAAGGGCGTACGGGTCCTGCTGATCGACTCAAACAACTACCATCAGTTCCAGCCTTTGCTCTACCAGCTGGCCACCTCGCAGATCGGGGTTTCGGCCATTGCCCGTCCGCTGCGCTCCGTGTTCCGTAGGTTCAAGACGGTGAAGGTCCTGACGGCCAAGGTCGCGTCCGTGGATACCGCCGGGAAAAGCGTCACCACCGAGGACGGCCGGACCTTCGGGGGCCGGATCCTTGTCCTGGCCGTTGGCGCCGTTCCCAATTTCTTCAACACTCCCGGTGCTGAGCAGTACGCCTATCCGCTGTATTCCGTCACTGATGCCACGAAACTCGGGACGGGTCTCACCCGGCTCCTGGACCAGGCCGATCTGAGTCCCGAAGGCATGGTGGACGTGGTGGTTGTGGGTGGCGGTCCAACGGGCGTGGAGACCGCCGGGGCCATGGCGGAGAACGTCAAATACGTGGTGCGGAAGTACTTCTCGCCCGAGCTGGCGGCCCGTTGCCGTGTGCATTTGGTGGATATGGTTCCGGTGGTTCTGAACGCCTTTTCCAAGAAGTCCCAGGACTACGCCGCGGACCACTTGGGGAAGGTCGGCGTGCAGTTGCACATGGGCCAGGGCGTCACCGAAGTCCGTTCCGATGGAGTTTCTTTGGCCGACGGGACGTTCATTCCGGCGCAGATCGTGGTCTGGGCCGGTGGGTTGAAGGGCGGCGACCTCATCTCCGGTTCGGGGCTGGCGCAGGGGAGGGGCGGGAGGATCGATGTCCGCCAGGACCTCACAGCCCCCGACGTTGACGGGGTGTACGTGCTCGGGGATGCTGCGAACATTACCGATGCCGCCGGGAACAAGTTGCCCCAACTGGGTTCGGTAGCCCAGCAAGCGGGAAAGTGGGCAGCGGGGAATATAGTTGCCGATCTGGGCGGCGGCAGCCGGAAGCCATTCCATTACGTGGACAAGGGCTACATGGCGATGGTGGGCCGCGGGGCTGCCGTGGCTGAACTTGGCCGTAAGCGCATCCAGTTGCAGGGTACTTTTGCATTCCTGTCCTGGCTTCTGGTCCACCTGGCGTTGCTGTCCGGGTTGCAGCAGAAGGCCCGGGCGTTGTTCTCCTGGCTCAACGGGTACATCCTTCACAGTCCTGCGCAGGTGGTTGTCAGTGGGCCGGTGGACCGGGAGCCGGTGGATCGGGAGCCGCCTGAAGGGTTGCCTCCTGCCGGGTCTCCGCCGGTCGGGCAATAAGCTGGAGGTTGGACCCCGAGCAAGGAGCAACATGTCACTGAAGGACCGTCTCAAAGCTGACGTCGTGGAACACATGAAGGCCGGCAACAAGACCGCTCTGACCACGGTGCGCAACGTACTGGGCGAGATCACCACACGCGAAAAATCCGGCAAGACGCCTGTTGAACTGGACGATGCGCAGGTGACAGCCCTGCTCCAAAAGGAAGCTGCGAAGCGTAGGGATACCGCCCGGATCTACACCGAAGCCGGCGAACCGGACAGGGCGGCAGCCGAAGTTTCTGAAGCGGAGATCATTGAGGCCTACCTCCCCAAGCCCCTCACGCGCGAGGAAGTCGAGGCGATCGTCGATGGGGAGATCGCAGCACTCAAGGCTGATGGGCAGGAACTTTCCATGCGGTCCATCGGGGCTGTCATGAAGCCGGTCACGGCCAAGGTCGCTGGTCGCTTTGACGGCAAGACGGTTAGCGAAATCGTGCGTTCCCGGCTGTCCTGATTCCTTGCGCGGGGCTGCTTGGCGTCAACCAGCGCCAAGCAGCTCCCGCAGCGTGCCAGCGTTCCGCACGGCGTTGCCACCGCCGTCGTTATTGAAGTACGCGTACACGTCCTTGCCATCACCGCTCCACTCACGGATCCGGTCCGCCCACCAGCGCATGTCGTCGTCCGTGTAGGAGCCGACGTACAGGTGCTGTTGGTCGGGGCCATGCAGCCTGACGTAGACAAAAGGCGCGGTGGCCTTCAGGATGCACGGCAGGTTCGCGCCGCTCATGATGCAGTATGCGGCCTGATGGCGTTCCAGGATGGCGTAGGTGTCGGGGTGGTCCCAGCTGTCGTGCCGGAACTCGACGGACACCCGGATCCAGTCCGGGACGGCGCCAAGGAAATAGTCCAGCCGGGCGTCATCGCGGGCGAAGTCGGGCGGAAGCTGGACCAGCAGGACGGCTCTCTTGTCACCAAGTTCATGCCAACACCGGGCGATCCGTTCCAGCCAGACCTCCGGGCTATACAACTTCTTGCCGTGGGTAAGACCCCGGGGTGCCTTCACGGACATGGCGAAGCCCGGTGGAAGCCGGTTGCGCCAGCCGGCGAAGGTGGTGTCCTTCGGCCAGCGATAGAAGCTGGCATTGAGTTCCACCGTGCTGAACCTCGCCACGTAGGCTTCGAGGCGCTTCGCCGTCGGGAGCCCCGGCGGGTAGAGCACATTGTTCCAGTGATCGTAGCTCCAGCCGGAAGTGCCGATGTGGATGGCCATGGTTTGGATGCTAGTTGCTGTTGGGGGGTTGGCGACAGCGTGGCCAGGTCAATGCTTGCTTGAGGTCCTGGCGATGAGGGCTTGAAGGTCTTCTGCAACCTTGCGCTGGCGGGCGCTGCGCGTCGGGGCCACGCCGTGCTCCAGGCGCTTGGGCTTCGAAGCCTGGGAGCGGGACTGGGAGTTGGCAGGCTGCGTGTTCCGGCGGAACGCGGCATCGCGTCCCATCCTTGGGTCGCGCGGGGGCACGTCGACGGTGACGGTGCCCTGCAGGGGGTCGTGGAAGAGTGGAAGATTCATGGGTCCATTCCGGGAAATGCGGGCCGCGCGGGTGCGGCCTTGGAAACGCTCAAGAGGATATGAACTTTGATCCTTGCATAACTGGAAACCGGGTGATATGGACGGATGCATATCGCATTGGGGTTTGCTTGTGCAGATGTCCACCGGACTTCGATTTCCTAGCTGGCCGGGGGAGCCGTTGTCTTCCTGACGATCAGCCGCGGCGGTACGAGTATGTGCTCCGACTCGCTGCGGCCTTCAATGCGTGAAAGCAGCAGTTCTGCCGCTTGCCGGCCCATCTGCACGCCGGATTGGTCCACCGTTGTCAGCCCGATGGGCGGGAGCGAGGCCGCGGGAACATTGTCGTAGCCCACCATGGAAATGTCGCCCGGGATGCTGATTCCCGCGTCGAAGAGGCTCGTGAACGCGCCCAGGGCGGCGATGTCAGCGCCACCGTGGAGGGCGGTAGGGCGCTCTGAAACCGGCCTCCCGGCGATGGACCGCCCGGCCTCGAGGCCGCTTTCGTAGCCCCAGCGGCCGGGGACGTGGTCTATCCACTCAGTGAGTCCATGCTTTTCCATGGCCAGGTCATAACCACGGCGGCGGACGGTCTGGGGCATTCCGGGTTCGCTTTCCGGCTGGGTGTTGGCGAGCATCGAGATCCGCTGGTGGCCCAAGGAGACCAGATGGTCGATGATGAGGGCGCTGCCGGCGATGTCGTCACTTGCCACCGTGTCGAAATGCTTGGCGGGACCGTGCCTGCCGAGAACCACCACCGGGATGGTGCTTCCCAAGCGCTCCAGTTCCTCATTGGGTCCGAAGGGGGCGATGAGCAGGAGGCCATCCATTCGGCGATCCACCATGGCCTCGATGAGCTTCTTCTGGGCTTCGAGTCCATGGCGCGCTTGTCCTATGAGCACCTGGTAGCCGAGCTCTTCGGCAACGTCGCGCACGCCTTCCACGAGGACCGAGAAGAACGTGTTGGAGAGGTCCACCAGGAAGACTCCGAGGGTGTAGCTGTTGCCGCGCATGCCGCGGGCCAGGGCGAGGGGACGGTAGTTGAGAGCGGCCATGGATTCCTCCACCTTGGACTTCATGGCGGGGCTCACGCCGTAGGCATTGCGCAGGACCTTGGAGACCGCTGCCCGGGACACGCCGGCATGCTCCGCGACGTCGCTGATGGTGGCGCGCTTGAGTTGCTCCGTCATTCGGAAATCCCCTTCTCCACAGTGCCTTTGCACGTAATTGTAGATTGATCTACGAAAAACTCTTGGCAAGCACTGTGACATGACTTACAGTAGTGAAACGTAGACCGATCTACACAACTACACATGTGGCCCGATCAATGTGCGCAGGGGCCTTTTGAAACGTTCCACAGGCTTCGTTGGCTTGTGGCTTTACGAGGAGGTAAAGATGGCCGCTACAAGAAAACACCGTTGGGCCGCACTGGCCGGCGGCGTCACCATCCTGGCCTTGGCTCTCAGTGGTTGCAGCGGAGGAAGCAACAACAGTGCAGGAGGGCAGAAGACCATCACCTGGCTGGTGGACAACGCCGAAAACACTGTGGCCTCAGCCGGGAAGGTGGCCGAGGAATTCACTGCCGCCAACCCTGACATCAAGGTGGAAATCGAAACCCGTCCCCAAGGCGGCGACGGCGACAACATCGTCAAGACCCGGCTGTCCACCGGGGACATGGCGGATGTGTTCAACTACAACACGGGCTCACTGCTGCAGCAGATCAATCCGGAGCAAAACCTGCAGCCAATCACCAATGAGCCCTACCTGGGCAACGTGACCGATTCCTTCAAGCCTGTAGTGACCTCCGGCAACGAAGTCTTCGGAGTTCCGTTCAGCACGGGCATGGCGGGCGCGGTGCTCTACAACAAGAAGGTCTACGAGAAGCTTGGCCTCTCAGTTCCCAAAACCTGGGACGAGTTCATGGCAAACAGCCGCAAGATCAAGGACGCCGGCATCGCGCCGATCATCCAGTCGTACCAGACCACCTGGACATCGCAGCTCTTCGTCCTGGGCGACTTCGCCAACGTGGTCACGGCCGATCCGAACTTCCCGGCCGACTACACAGCCAACAAGGCCAAGTACTCCACAAACCCAGCGGCAATAAAGGGCTTCGAACACCTGGAGGAAGCCGGCAAGGCCGGATTGTTCAACGATGATTTCGCCTCCACCACCTACCAGCAGGCCCAGGAAAAGCTGGTCAATGGCGAGGGAGCGCAGTACCCGATCCTGAGCTTTGCCATCAACAACATCAAGGTCACCTATCCGGACCAGCTCAACGACCTCGGACTCTTCCCGCTTCCCGGCGACGACGCTTCGACGAACAAGCTGACCGTATGGATGCCCGGTGGCACCTACATCCCCAAGTCCACCAAGAACCTTGAGGAAGCCAAGAAGCTGCAGGCCTTCATCGCAAGCAAGGCAGGATGCGACGCCCAGACCGCAGCCGTGGGCGCCGCCGGCCCGTACCTCGTGAAGAACTGCGAACTGCCCTCGGACGTGCCGAACGCGGTCAAGGATATGCTTCCGTTCTTCGAGGACGCCTCCAAGAACAGCCCGGCGCTGGAATTCCTGTCCCCGGTCAAGGGCCCCGCGCTTGAACAGATCACCGTTGAGGTTGGATCGGGAATCCGTTCCGCCAAGGACGGAGCCGCCCTCTACGACGAGGACGTCAAAAAGCAGGCCAAGCAGCTCAACCTGCCCGGCTGGAACTAGCTGGCGAAAACCACAAGCCGCCCGGGCCCCACCGGCGCGGGCGGCCCTTGGAGAATTCACATGACACTCAACACCGCAACACCCACGACGGCGGTACGCGCCCGGGCGGTCACCGCACCGGCCAAGCGCCGCAAGGGCAAGTCGCCCTACCCCTACTGGTTCTACCTTCCCGCAGCGGTCATCTACACGGCACTGTTCCTGGTCCCCACGGTCGTTTCCTTCTTCTTTAGCCTGACGCGCTGGAACCTCAGCGAATTCACCTTCATCGGGCTCGACAACTTTGTCCAGTTCTTTCAGGAACCCGCCCTGATCAAGGGCCTCACGAACACCTTTATCTACGGTGTGGTGACCTCCACCCTCAAAGTCGTGCTGGGCATGCTCCTCGCCGTCCTCCTGACCTCGCAGATCATTGCCCGCGGATACTTGCGCTCGGTGATCTTCTTCCCGGTCCTACTGAGCAGCATCGGCGTTGGCATCGTCTTCACCACCCTGATGGATCCCAACAACGGCATGATCAACCAGGGCCTGGCCGCACTTGGCATCGACGGTCCTGGGTGGCTCACAGACCCTGCTTGGGCACTTATCTCCGTGGCTTTGGTGGATGTCTGGAAGGGCGTGGGCCTGGCTACCGTCATCTACATCGCAGGCATCGTTTCCATTCCGCAGGAGTACTTCGAAGCGGCCACAATGGACGGCGCGAGCTCGTTCAAGAGCTTCTTCAACATCACCCTGCCCTTGGCCCGGCCTGCAACGGCAACGGTGATCATCCTGTCCCTCATCGGCGGCCTGCGGTCCTTCGACCTCATCTGGGCCATGACCAAGGGTGGCCCGGGCTTTACCTCCGATGTCATTGCGTCCGTGATCTACAAGCAATACCAAGCCGGCTTCTACGGCCTGTCCACTGCCGGAAACGTGGTGCTGTTCCTGATCGTTACGGCCATCATCCTGCCCTTGTCCATGTTCCTGAACCGCAAGGAGGTTGAGCAGTGACCGCCACCATCAAACGCTATGGCCTGGGCTTGCTGGCCGTTGCCCTCAGCGTCATCGTCTTCATCATCCCGCTGCTCTTCATGGTCCTGACCGCCGTGAAGGACCGGAAGCAGGCGGCAAAGCTTGACTTCGCGTGGCCCACCAATTTCCAGTTCGTGGAGAACTTCACGCAGGTCTTCTCCGCCCGCAAGTTCATGCTGGTGACGGCGTTCATCAACAGCACCATCCTCACGGTGGTGAGCGTGACCATCCTGGTGGTTCTGGCAGCCATGGTGGCGTGGGTCCTGCAGCGCCGCAAGACGCGGTGGAACGGAGTAGCGAACTTCCTGATCCTCGCCGGCCTGATCATTCCACCGGCCATCGTTCCCACCATCTGGGTCCTTCAGGGCCTGGGCCTCTTCAAGACGCTTCCTGGACTCATCCTCATCGAGGTCGCCTTTGGGCTTTCCTTCTGCGTCATGTTGTTCCGGGCTTTCATCGCTTCCATCCCGAAAGAGTTGGATGAAGCTGCCGTCATTGATGGATGCGGACCTGTCCGACTCTTCTTCCGTGTCATCTTCCCGCTGCTGCGATCGGTGATCGTCACGGTGATCGTGGTCCAGTCAGTCCACATCTTCAACGACTTCCAGAACCCGCTCTATTTCCTCCCCGGCGACGCGAACGCGACTGTCCAGCTCACGCTGTTCAACTTCCAGAGCCAGTTCACCACCAACTACAACCTGCTCTTCATGAACATCCTGCTCATCACCATTCCGCCGTTCATCATGTACCTGTTCTTCAACCGCCAGATCGTGGCAGGCATGACCGCCGGAGCCGTCAAGGGCTAAGGCGACCGCCTGGCCAATCCATCGCCCCACAACTCAGGAGACTTCATTCATGCCTGCCCACGTGCACCCGGCAACCTTCGAACACCTGCCCCAACCCCTTGGCATCGGCGTCGCCACACCACGCCTTTCCTGGAAGACAAGCGCTGATCCCGGTTGGGTCCAGGAGGCCTACCAAGTATCTGTGAGCACAAATGGCGCAAGGTGGACCAGCCCACGGATCGAGTCCGACGAGTCCGTTTTGGTTCCCTGGCCGGCTGAAGCGCTGGCGTCCGCCCAGCGCGCAGAGGTCAGCGTCCGGGTGTGGGGGACGGGCGATTCCGAACCCAGCACCTGGAGCCAGCCGTCCGCCGTCGAAACCGGTCTTTTGGACCCCGCAGACTGGACAGCCACCGCGATCGCCCCGGGATGGGATGAAAACCCTGACGCGGACAGGCGGCCACCGCTGCTGCGGCGCGGATTCACCCTGGACCGGCCGGTGGTATCTGCCCGGCTCTATGTGACCGCCCATGGACTCTACGAAGTGGAGATCAACGGCGTCCGGGTCGGTGACGATGCGCTCTCGCCCGGTTGGACCGTCTACGGCAAGCGGCTGCGCTACTACACCTACGATGTCACCGCGCATGTGGCCGACGGCGGGAACGCCATCGGCGCACTGCTGGCCGACGGCTGGTACCGGGGCCGCATCGGCTTCAGGGGCGGGCACGCCAATCTCTACGGCGACAAGGTTGCGCTGCTGGCCCAGTTGCATGTGACGCACGACGACGGCAGCGTCACCGTGGTGGGCACGGATGAGACGTGGAGGGCCTCGTTCGGACCCGTCATGACCACAAGCCTGTACAAAGGCGAAAAGTTCGATGCCCGCGAATGGCCGGACGGCTGGAGCAGCCCGGGCTTTGACGACGCCGGCTGGGAACCGGTGACCGCCGTCCAGCGTGATCCGCGCACCCTGGTGGCGCCGGAAGGTCCACCGGTGCGTTGCACGGACGAGGTCCGCCCCGTCAGCGTCTGGACGTCTCCGTCGGGCAAGACGCTGATCGACTTTGGCCAGAACCTGGTGGGACGGCTCAGGATCACCGTCCGCGGCGATGCCGGTTCCACGGTCACACTCCGGCATGCCGAGGTGCTCCAGGACGGCGAACTGTACACGCGTCCGCTCCGCGAAGCGGACGCCACGGATACTTACACCCTGGCCGGCGGGGACACGGAAACCTGGGAGCCACGGTTCACCCTCCACGGATTCCGCTACGCCGAAATCACCGGATGGACCGGGGAAGACGTGGCCGAAAACGTTGTAGCACGGGTGTACCACACAGATATGGAGCGGACCGGATGGTTCGAGAGTTCCAACCCGGAGCTGAACCGCTTGCATGACAACGTGCTGTGGAGCATGAAGGGCAACTTCGTCGATATTCCCACGGACTGCCCCCAGCGTGACGAACGGCTGGGCTGGACCGGCGACATCCAGGTGTTCGCACCCACGGCAAGCTTCCTCTACGACTGCTCCGGCATGCTGTCTTCCTGGCTAAAGGATGTGGCGGCGGAACAGCTTCCGGATGGCACAGTGCCCTGGTACGTGCCGGTCATCCCGGGCGGGAACTACTGGACCCCGATCCGGCCCGGAGCTGTGTGGGGAGACGTGGCCGTGCTGACGCCGTGGACCCTCCACGAGCGCTTCAACGACCCCGGGATCCTGTCCGCACAGTACGGGAGCGCCAAGGGCTGGGTGGATCTGCTCGACAGGCTGGCAGGCGACAGCCACCTCTGGAACGGAAGCTTCCAGCTGGGCGACTGGCTGGATCCCACCGCTCCGCCCGAGGATCCTACGCAGGCGATGACGGATCCGCACCTCGTCGCGACTGCCTACTTCGCATGGTCTGCACGGCATCTTGCCAGATCCGCGGCTGTACTTGGAAAGTCCGACGACGAACTCCGGTACCTCACGCTGTCCCGGGACGTGGCTGAGGCCTTCGCGCGTGAATATATCCATGCAGATGGCACCATGACGAGCGACGCGCAAACGGCGTACGCGCTCGCGATTGTCTTCGACCTGTTTCCCTCTGCGTCAGCCAAGGCCCGCGCCGGGAGCCGTTTGGCGGAACTGGTGCGGGCCAACGGTAACCGTATTGGCACGGGATTCGCGGGCACTCCCGTGGTGTCGGATGCCCTCACCCTGTCCGGTGACATCGACGCAGCCTACGATCTGCTCCTTGAGAAGGAATGCCCGTCATGGCTCTACGCCGTCGGCCAAGGGGGCACCACCATCTGGGAACGGTGGGACTCCATGCTTCCAGATGGCTCCATCAACCCGGGCGAGATGACCTCCTTCAACCACTACGCCCTGGGAGCCGTGGCTGACTGGATGCACCGCGTGGTTGGGGGGCTGTCGCCGCTGGAGCCCGGGTACAGGAGGATCCTCGTCAAGCCGCGGCCCGGAGGCGGCCTTGCGTGGGCTGCTGCGCGTCACGAGACACCTTACGGAACTGCTTCGGTGCAGTGGCGTGAGGACGACGGCGGCCTGACCGCCGTCGTCGATATTCCCACCGGAACCACGGCGCGGGTTGAACTGCCGGGGCTGGAAGCAGTCGAGGTGGGATCCGGGCGCCATGAGTTCGCGGTGCAGCGGGTTTCGTAGGCTCTAAACAGGCGGACGGGTGTCCAGGAGTGGTGCAAAGAGTTCGATTTCAGCAGTCGGGACTTTGCAGTTCTGGGCGGCCGTCCGCCACTGTGAGACGGCGCGGTACATTCCCGAAAGGATGGCCTCGCATTTCTCCGTGGTGACGAAATGATCCGCGACACCAAGCAGTGCCTTGAATCCGTGTTCCCGACGTGTTGCCCCGTCAATTGAAGTCGCATGCTCTGCATCGATGTCGGGGTTGGGATTGACATCGAATGCCGGCGAAAGACGCCAGCCGTGGGCACCTCGGATGAAACCGTGATTTCGGAGGTGGTCGTCGGTGTTGTTCACGAAGTAGTTGAAAGCGATGCGCCGGAAGAGTTCCTCGCGGTCCGCTGATGGCGATTCCGAGTTCTCGTCAATGACGTCCAGCAGGTCCAGATAGTCGGCGTTGGCGCCATCTTGCTGCTGGAGCATGGTCATCGCAGACACATAATTGATGCGTTGCTTTCCGCTTCGGTCAAAGCGGTCCACCACCAATACGGGATCACCGGACCCAACGTGCTCAAGACGGAATTCCGGGGTGTCAATCCCTGCCTCGCGAGCCAGGGCAATGGTGGCGGCCTCCCATCCAATGACCTTCCATTGGTCCCCTTGATGGGAAAACTTGGCGATCGCCAGCTTGTCCCCATCCTGGATCGACGCTTTCGGGCGCGCGCCGCCCAGGCTTCCGGTTCCGGCATCCAGAAGTTTCTTCAGGGCGTCGAGGTTCCCGTTGTCAGACTCCGCTTCGTACGCGGCTCTCCGAAGTTCTGGAAGTTGGACCAGTTTTGGCACGTCGGTGCCATCGCTAAGGTGCGGACCGTCTCCCAGCCTGAAACGAAGAGCGCCTTGCCGTGTAACGTCTGAAACGCCCATAAGGAAATCACTGTCGGTCAGGGTGCCAGGATTTCTTCCGGCGTTCCTGGCCTCCGCTTGGACGCGTTTGGTGACGATGTGCCGTCCCCACCGATCCGGCGATGCGTCTGCGAACGCTCCAGGCAAGCCTTTGACGGTGTGGTTCCCTCGGGTCAGGGGAAGGACAGGATCTATGCCGTAACAGTCAGGGAGAGCCAGGAAGTCAGGTGAGTAAGTGAAGCTCGTTGTGGTCACGCCCCGACGGGCGACGAAATAGGCCCTGCCGACGTTGGTCACGCCGCTGGGCAGGTCCAGATCTACCTCGACTGGGACAGTCACTGGCGCACACGTTCCGGGAGTTTTTGATCGGCGCGGGCACGTCCAAAGTCTGTTTCGTACGGATCGAAGGCAGTGTTGAGTTGCTCGCCTAAGCCCAGGACACGGGCCACATCGAGGAAAGCCTCAAGGCCGACGCCCAAGTCGCCGTGCTCAATTTTCCTGAGGGTGTTACGGCTGATGCCAGCACGGTCAGCGACCTGTTCGGCCGTGAGCCCCAAGAGCTTTCGCCAAGTGACCAGCTGTTCCCCCAACGTTTTGGCCGTTCGCTGTGTTTTTGGTGAAGTCCGCTTAGTGACCATGTTCTAAGCTTAGGCTATAAAGCTCACGATGATGACCCTTAAGGCGCTTAATGGTTAGATTTGCAACCATAATAAATAATACGATCAGCCCCAGAGCGCCTTTCGGAGCAGGGTCTTGAGTTGCGTCACTTCGTCTTCGCTCAACTGGGCGAGCTGCTGCTGTTCGCAGGCGTCCAGTTCGGCGCGGATCTTGTTGTGGATGCGGCGTCCTTCAGCGGTGGAGACGATGGCCCTCGAGCGCCTGTTCCGCTGTCCGGGAGCGCGTTCAACCAGGCCCCGATGCTCAAGATCGTCCACGAGCCCGGCCACTTGGTTCAGGTCAAGGCTGAGGAATTCGGCGATCTCGCGCTGAGTGGCGTCCAGTCCGCTGCAGGCAAGCGTCAACACCGAGAAGGTGCGTTCCCGGAGGCGAAAGTCGCCGAGGATGCGCTTGTTCAGGACCGACCCGGCGTCGTGCAGCTTTCCGAGCAAGAGGCCCGCGTCGTTGCCGATCTCCGCTGCCGCGAGGCGTGGCACTTCAACGTCGGCAAGCAGCGGAACCATGACAACTCCAAAATAGTAGAAACGACCACGACCGCTACATTTTTGAGAGATGCGCAAGCCCCCATGACCGGTTCAAGCATCTCACGACGCCATGCGTCGCGCGCACTGCGGGTCGCCCGCAGCGTGGGCTATGGTGCTGGAAGACTCACTTCCCAGGCTCAAAGGGGTTCCATCACGTATGGGCGCGCTCGGATATCTCGCCGCTTCTGTTCCACCACGCATGGCGAGTGCCGGGGCCGCAGTAGCCCTGCCCATCCTGGCCGTGCAGCAGCTGGGGGACGTCGCCGTCGGGGGTTTGCTGGTGGCCGCCGCGCTGGGGCCGAGCGTGCTCGCCGCCCCGTTGGTGGGCCTGGCCTTGGACCGTGCGGTGCGGCCGGGGTTGCTTGTTGCGGGATCCGGAGTGCTGACGGCTATAGCCTTCGCTTCCGCTGACTTCCTGGGACAGGTCCCGATTGCCGTGGTGTTTGTGCTGTTGGCCTTGGCCGGTGCGGTGGCGCCGTTCTACATGGGAGGGCTCTCGAGTTTCGTTTCGGGAGTGATACCGGACGGCCGCCGCGCGTTTGCCTATGACGCCCTGTCCTACAACGTCTCTGCCGTCGCGGGTCCGGCGTTGGTGGCGGTCATTTCTGCTTTCCTTCCGGCACAGGCGTCCTTGGGCGTGTTGGCGGTTGCCTCGGCGCTCGGCTCGGTGGCTGTTCGTTCCGTGGGGCTTCGTCCTCACGGACGTGCGGGTGGATCACCTTGGCAGGCCATCAAGTCCGGGCTGCACAGGATCTTTTCGCATCGTCCCCTGGCTGTGGTGACGGCGTCGTCCACGTTGACCCAGCTTGGACAGGGCGGACTGGCCGTCGCGGCCATTGCGTTGTCCATTGAAAGGGTGGGCTCACCCAGCGAAGGCGCCGCGGTGGTCACGTCCTTCGCGATTGGCAGCCTTCTGGGAGCCCTCTATGAAACCGCCCGGCCTACGCGACGCTCGCCGGAATTCGTGATGCTTGCGGGATTCCTGGCGACTGGGTTGTTGACCGCGGTGGCAGCCCTGAATTTCGGGACCGTGTGGACCATCATCGCTATCGGGCTGTCCGGAGTGTTCACCGCTCCGACCGCCGCGGCCATGCTTTTCCTGCGTAACCGTCTGAGCCCTCCGCATTTGAAGTCGCAGATTTTTACCGTGAGCGCTGGTTTCCGGGCCAGTGCGTCGGCCGGTGGTGCTGCCGTCGCAGCTTCGGCGGCGGGCCTGGGTGGTGCAGTGATGATGGTTGCGATGGGCGCCATCTGGATCATCTCCGCCGCGATGATGGGTGCATACCCGAAGCCGGCTGATTCGTAGGCGATTGCTGAGCGGCAAGATATTGCCGGTTTGGCGGATTGTTAGTGTCCATGGGGACGAAAAGAGGCAAATCGGCAGGATGTTGCCGAAAGGGCTCCAATGGATCAGAATTAGCTGTAAGAAACCGTACATCGGCAGGATATTGCCGAAAGGGTGGTGTGTGTTGGGAGACGCGCTAACGATAGGACGGGCCGTGCGGGCTGCACGCAAAGCAGCCGCACTTAACCAGCGCGATTTGGCCGAACTTGCCGGAGTGGCCGAGCGGACTGTCAGAGCCGTAGAAACAGGAACCGGGAATCCCGGTCTGGGCGCCGTCATTGCCGTCGCAAATGTGCTGGGACTTCATCTGGAGATTGGCTGATGTCAGTAAATCTGGAGCGCCTCAAATACTTGCAAGCCGCCGACGTTTACAAGGGCGGACGGCTGGCCGGTCATTTAGTGAGGACAGAGGCAGCCTCCACCACTTTCACCTACGATGTGGACTACCTTGGCGCCGGCCTGCCATCCATTGCAACGACCTTGCCGATCGCCGGACACCCCGTTACATCACCGGGTGGTGGCCTGCCCGCCTTCTTTTCGGGTCTCCTGCCAGAAGGGCACCGGCTGACAGTTCTTCGCGATGCTACCAAGACCAGCTTCGATGACGAATTGACGCTTCTCATGGCTGTCGGAGGCGACGTTCCTGGCGACGTGAAAATCGTCCCCCGCGGCGAGAGCCCGGCACCTCCGAGATCATTGGCTGACGTGACTGATCCCGGGGAGCTTGACTTCGCCGTGCTCGCCGAATCGGTTGACCTTCGTGCACTTCCGGGCGTCCAACCGAAGGCCAGTGCCTCAATGCTGACTTCCCCGGTGTCCTTCCGGAACGGGCACTTCATCCTCAAATTGGACCCGCCGAACCATAAACATCTGGTTCAGAACGAGGCTGCGCATTTGCTGGCAGCCAAAACGTTGAAGCTCCCCATTGCGTCGGCCACCGTGGTTCACGACAAAAATGGGCTAAGTGGACTTCTCGTGCGGCGCTTTGACCGTAGAAAGTCTGCGGAGGGGTGGGCATCTCTGCCCCTTGAAGACGGTGCGCAGGTGATGGGCCTGCCTCCGGCGGCAAAATACGGTGTGAGCTCGGAGGCCGTGGTTCACGCTTTGACCGCGACCACCAAGGCTTCTGTGGTCGCCGCGAGAAACCTCTATCTGCAGTTCGTTTTCGCTTGGCTTACCGGCAATGGAGACTTGCACGCCAAGAATGTGTCAGTGCTGGGCAATGGATCAGGCGACTTCGCCATAGCTCCCATTTACGATATTCCGTGCACACTGTTGTACGGCGACGAAACCATGGCGTTGTCCGTCTCCGGGCGGACAAAGAACATCAGGAAGCGCCACTGGGCTGCCCTCGCACACGAAATTGGACTACCGAAAAAGGCCGCGGAATCCGCTGATGCTTTGGCTTTGCGAGCTGCCGGGAGGGTGGATCTTTCTGCCTTGCCATTCTCGGGGTCCCCTCTCAACAGGGCGATCCGGGAGCTTCGCCAGCGGCGGGCTGAACTTGCCGACTGAAAATGACTCACCCGGAAACATTCCGTCAAAGGGATAAATCCCGGTTAATTTTGTCCATCGGACTGCCTTATGTCGTACCTGAGCACTACGATGAGCAACGACTCAAATACCTTTGAGCGCACCTAGTGAGATCGACTCAAACCGAACCGGGGGATCTACCAATGAGCTATCAGCAACAACCTCAGCAGACCCAGCCCTACGGCGCGCAGGCAGGCGAACCGCCGCTGTGGGCTCCCTACTACGGCGCACCCATTGGCGCTGCCATCCAGCGTTTCTTCAAGAAGTACGCCACTTTCACCGGACGTGCCAGCCGCAGTGAATACTGGTGGTGGACGCTGGTAGCGGCCATCGTCGGAATCGTGTTGAACATCCTGTTTACATCGGGCATCTCTGTTGATCCGACGACCGGAACTCCGGCTCTCGGCGCAGGCTACGTTATCGGTTTGATCCTGGCGATTGTCTGGGGTCTCGCCACGATCGTCCCGTCCATTGCACTGACCGTTCGTCGCCTGCACGACAGCAACTTCAGTGGACTGCTGGTACTGCTGGTCCTGGTTCCGTTCCTGGGATGGCTGGCGGTCCTGGTACTTACGCTTCTGCCCTCCAACCCGGCCGGCCAGCGTTTCGACGTTCCCACCGCATAGGGACCTTGCATTACGAGCAAGAGGGGCGGCACACCATGTGTCGCCCCTCTTTCGCGTTCAATGGACAAGGCCGTGGCATGCTGAAGAACCAGCCCCGAGGACGAGGAGTGCCATGGCGAACCCTGCGCAAACCAGGAGCATCAAGAGCTGTGCCGTGGTGGGCGGCGGGATCATCGGCGTCGCCGTCGCACGGGAGTTGACGAACACGCTCGACGGCGTCCAGGTCACCCTCTATGAAAAAGAGGACCGGCTCGCGGGCCACCAGACCGGCCACAATTCGGGGGTGGTCCATGCCGGCCTCTACTACGAACCCGGTGGCTTGAAGGCGACACTCTGCCGCAGGGGAGTCGGCCTCCTCCAGGAATTCTGCGCCGACAAAGGCCTTCCCTATGATGCCTGCGGCAAACTCGTGATCGCCCAGACGCCCGAAGAATCGAAGCGCCTGGAGAACATCTTCGCCCGCGCCACGGCCAACGGTGTTCCCGGTGCGAGGATGCTGAAAGCCGGCCAAATCAGCGAGGTGGAGCCGAACGCCGTCGGGCTTTCCGCTTTGCATTCGCCGGAAACGGCGATCGTCGACTACGCCGCCATCACGCGGGCGCTCGCCGACGACGTCCGCGCCGCGGGCGGTCGGATCCGGTTGGGGCAGGACGTTACCTCACTGGAGCAGCGGGGGAGCGGAGTGGTGGTCACCACGAAGGACGGCGGCGAGCATTACGACCTTGTGGTGGTGTGCGCCGGACTCCAATCGGACCGGCTCGCGGCGGCTACTGGCGAACCGAAGACGCCGCGCATCGTTCCCTTCTTTGGCCAGTACTTCCTCCTGGGCCACGAGGCTCGGGACAAGGTGAAGGGCCTCATTTATCCTGTTCCGGATCCAAAGCATCCTTTCCTTGGCGTTCACCTAACCAAGCGGATCGACGGCGAAATGATGCTTGGCCCCAACGCTTTTATTTCCTTTGGCCGTGAGTCATATTCATGGAAAGACATCAATGTCAGGGACGTGTTGGATTACACATTGTTCCCAGGATTTTGGAATTTTGCCCGGCAGAATGTGCCTTCGGCCGTACGGGAGTTCCAAACGGTGGTGAGCAAGAGCAGATTCATCCGTGAAGCCATGCGCTTTGTGCCCTCGCTGGAAGGTGCCACGGTGCTGCCCGGTACGCGCGGAGTGAGGGCGCAGGCGATGAATGGTGACGGCTCGCTGGTGGACGACTTTGTGATCGCACGACGCCGGGACACGGTATTGGTGCGGAACGCGCCTTCACCCGGAGCTACTTCGTCCATGGCCATTGCCGAGTACATCGTGCAGCAGGCCTTGGCGGGCTAGCTGGTTCGCGCGAAAGCCGCGCAAATCCAAGGCAAATGCCACTGCCGTGTTGCGTTGGGCACACTATTCGTTAAATTTGGGTTGTTTGCCCTAAACTGCTGCACTGAGGTGCCGGAATGGCACTTATGCAGCAACGAAAGCGAACCTAATGGCTACTGATTACGACGCCCCGCGCAAGACCGAAGAAGAGTCTCCCGCTGAATCGCTTGAGGCCCTTCAGCAGTCCCGTGGGACCGGTGCCCAGACTGCAGTCATCGATGTCGATGAAAACGACACCGCCGAGGGCATCGACCTTCCGGGTGCCGACCTTTCGAACGAAGAATTGACCGTTGTGGTGGTTCCCGAGCAGTCGGACGAATTCACCTGCGCTTCCTGTTTCCTGGTCCGTCACCGGTCCCAGGTGGCCCTGGAAAAGAATGGCTTGAAGTACTGCAAGGACTGCGAAGGCTAGGCGCCGAAAAGAGTATAAAGACCCCATCAGGCCGTATGGTCCGGTGGGGTTTTTGCATGCTTGATTGTCACGCGCAGATCACGTGATCTTCGATTACGAATGGGGTGCCGGGAAGGGGTCTAACGGCACAAAAGACCGCTCCATTGCCTTCCGGAATGACCTTCCCGTAATCACGGAAGAGGCCCTCTAACGGTTGGATGCCGAAGCGGAAACGAGCGGTATAAACACTGCTCGGCGCTCTTAGTCTTGAGGTATCCAAACCCGCCTTGAAGGGGGCAAAAAATGAGGAAATTAAGTGCTGGACTGGGGGCCGTGCTCGCGGTTGCCGGTCTGGGGCTGGTGGCGCCGGGTCCGGCTTCGGCATCACCGTACTGCGGTATCGCGTGGGGTTCGCTGGCCAAAGCGGATCCTGACATGAGCTCCGCCAACGTCACCAACGTCCGCACGGGCCAACAGGCCTGCTATGACCGTTTGGTGATCGATGTGGCCGGCAAAGTGGCCGGCTACTCCGTGCAGTACGTTCCGGTAGTGGTCCAGGACGGCTCCGGCTTCGAGATCCCGTTGCTGGGGGACGCGGACCTTCAAGTGACCGTGACGGCCCCGTCCTACAACCAGTACGGCCAGTCCACGTATGTTCCGGCCGCCAAGGCTGAGCTCTCCAACGTGTCCGGCTACCAGACCTTCCGGCAGGTGGCGTACGCGGGCAGCTTTGAGGGCTACACGAGCGTGGGGCTGGGTGTCCGCGCCCGGCTTCCCTTCCGGGTCTTTACCCTGGACGGGCCCGACGGCGGCTCGCGCTTGGTGGTGGACGTGGCCCATCACTGGTAGGCCTCCCGGTTCGTGACACCGCTAAACACGCGGAAAGCTGCTGGTTCGTACGGAAACTTCCGTACGAACCAGCAGCTTTTCAGCGAGCCCGCGGGCTGGCCTACTCCGGGACCACCAACGCAGGGGTGTCCTTGCGGATGGTCTCGCCGCGGAAGAATCCGGGCCGCACGCGGGACATGACCAGCATGACCACCGCGCCCATCGCCAGGATGCCAACGCCGAGGATGAACACCAGTCCCACGCCGAAGATCTCGGAGCCGCTGCCGAATTCCGGAGCCCAGCTGTCCACGGCCGTTTGCAGGAACACGACGAACAGGCCAACTCCGCCCAGCAGCGGGCACACGAGGCGCAGGAAGAAGTGTCGTGCGCTCGTGAAGAGGCTGTTCCGGAAATACCAGACACAGGCAATGGAAGTCAGTCCGTAGTAGAAACAGATCATCAGGCCAAGGGCCAGGATGGTGTCGTTCAGGACGTTTTCGCTGATCACGTGCATCACTGCGTAGAAGCCCGCGGACAGGACGCCGGCCGCAACGGTGGCGAAGCCCGGCGTCGAGAATTTCTTGCTCATGTGGCTGAAGCGCTCGGGCAGGGCGCCGTAGTGCGCCATGGCAAGCAGGCTGCGCGAGGGTGAGGTGAAAGTGGACTGCAGCGAAGCCGCGGAGCTGGAGAGTACTGCGAGGGACATCAGGATCGCGAACGGTCCCATCACCGGGGATGCGAGGGCGGTGAACACGTTGGAGTGGTTCTCCGCGTTGTTCAGTCCGATTCCCGTATCACCCACACCGGCGAACATCATGGTGGCGATGGTGACCAGCAGGTAGATACCCAGCACGATCACGGCGGTCAGGGTTCCGGCCGCGCCCGCCGTCTTCTTGCCGTTGGCCGTTTCCTCGTTCACGGTGAGGCAGACATCCCAGCCCCAGTAGACGAAGATCGACAGCGAAATACCGGCGGCAACCTGGCCGAAGGTTTCGATCTTGGTAACGTCAAACCAGTCCCAGCTGAAGGGAATCGCTGTCTCCGAGGTGGACCAGTTGGCAAGCGCCATGGCCACGAAGAGGCCCAGGACCAGAAGCTGGAAACCCACCAGTCCGTACTGGACAATCTTGGTAGTGTGGAGGCCCCGGTAGCTGACCCACACGGCCAGCGCCACGAAGACGAAGCAGGTGAGGACGTTGATGACTTTGTCGCCCGCGAGGTCGGCGAGTTCGGGGTTGCCCGTTGCCTGCGCCAGGAACAAGTAGAAGAAGTCCACGGCAACACCGGCCAGGTTGGACAAGACGATGATGTTGGCCGCGAGCAAGCCCCAGCCACCCATCCAGCCCACCCATGGCCCGAAGGCCTTGGTGACCCAGGTAAACGTGGTTCCGCTGTCCGGTGAGTCTGCGTTGAGCTCCCGGTAGGCGAGCGAGACCAGGATCATGGGAATGAACCCGATCAGGAAGATGACGGGCAACTGCAGCCCGGCCTCATTGACCGTGGGTCCGAGCGCGCTGGTGAGCGTATACGCCGGGGCGATGGTTGAAATGCCAAGAACGACGACGGCGAGGAGCCCCAACTGCCCCGTCTTCAGTCCCTTGCCGCTGATCTCATGCGACGTTGCAGCGTCGGTGCCGCTGCTGCGGATTGTCTGGCTCATGGGAAGGCCCTTTCTAGATGGCCGTAGGCTGCTGCTGCGTGATGCAGTGGATGCCGCCACCCCGGGCGAAGAGCTCGCGCGCGTCAACACTGACCACGTGGCGGCCGGGGTAGGCATCGGCGAGAATGCGGAGCGCTTTCTCGTCCATGGGGTCATTGAAGCTGCATGCGATGACCCCTCCGTTGACGACGAGGTGATTGATGTAGCTGTAGTCCACATACCCTTCGTCGTCTGTGAGGGTTTCCGGTGCGGGAACTTCGATGATGTTCCACTCCCGGCCTGCTGCGTCATGGGTGGTACGCAGGAAGTCGATGATTTCCCGGGAAACTTTGTAATCCGGGTGTTCAGGATTCTGCTGCGAGTGGACCAGCAGGGTGCCCGGGCTGGGGATCGCCGCAACGATGTCCACGTGGCCGCGCGTCCCGAACTTCTCGGAGTCGCGGGTCAGTCCGCGGGGGAGCCACACAACGTGGGTGGCACCGATGGTGCGGGCCAGCTCGTCTTCGATGTCAGCCTTGGTCAGGCCCGGATTGCGGCCCTGGTCCAACTGGACGGTTTCAGTGACGAGCACGGTGCCTTCACCGTCAACCTGGATGCCGCCGCCCTCGTTCACGATGCCGGACGGAAGGTGTTGAGCCTTGGCCCCGCCGGTTACGAATTCGGCGATGAGGGAGTCCTTGTCCCAGGCAGCCCAGTCCTGCCCGCCCCAGCCGTTGAAGATCCAGTCCACGGCACCGAGCTGCTTGTTGGCGTCGAGTACGAACGAGGGGCCAATGTCCCGCATCCAGGCGTCGTTGAGTTCCGCCGTCAGTACCTCGACACGAGGGTCCAGGTAGCGCGCGGCCGTTTCGACGTCGTCGGGCGCTACCACCATGGTGACGGGCTCGAACTCAAGGATGGCGTTCGCGACAGCCGCCCACGTGGAGCGCGCGGCGTGTGCCTCTTCCTCGGTGTCGCCCAAGGTGTATCCACCGGTGGGGAAGGCCATCCAGACGCGGTCCTGGGGTGCCGTCTCGGACGGCATGCGCCAGGCGCTCACGCGGAAACTGCCTGTGGCTGCTGGCTGGCGCCGAGGGGTGCATCCGGGTTCACGGGCTCGGTGAGGCGGGCATACGTTTCCGGGCGTCGGGTGGCCAGGAACGGGAAGAGCGTCAGCCAGTCCTTGCGCTGGTCGAGGTCCAGGTCCGCCACCAGGACTGCCGACTCGTCGCGGGGAGCCTGCACAAGGATGCGGCCATAGGGATCCGAGATGAAGGACGAACCATAGAAGTTCAGGGTGCCTTCGCTGCCATGGCGGTTGGGCGCGATCATGAACAGGCCGTTGGCGATGCCGTTGCCCACAATGACCTGCTGCCACAGCGGCTGGGTATCGAAGTCCGGGTGGTCCGGCTCGGAACCGATGGCCGTGGGGTAGACCAGGATTTCCGCGCCACCCAACGAGTAGACGCGGGCAAGCTCGGGGAACCATTCGTCCCAGCAGGTGGGCATGCCCAGGCGTGCGCCGCCCAGCTCGGCCGGAGCGTGAACAGCGTAGGCGTCGTCCGAGTCCGGGCCCTGGCGGAAGAATTTGTCCTCGTAGTAGCCGGCTGTCACGGGGATGTGCAGCTTGTGGGTGCGCGCGACGAGCTCGCCGGCAGGGGAGACCAGGATGGCGGTGTTGAGGCCAAGGCCGTCATCGGTGCCGTCCGGGTTCTCTGCGCGCTGGTAGAGGGAAGCGTGGACGGAGACGCCGAACTTCTTGGCGGCCTCGGCTGCAAAGGTGAACGTGGGGCCCGTGAGCAAGTCCTCGGTGATGTCCGACGGGCGGATGCGTGCGGCCGGGTTGTTCTCGGGCCGGGTGTCTGCCGGGTAGCGGGACAGGGTCAGCTCGGGCAGGAAAACGACCGTGGCTCCCAGCTTGGCTGCGCGCTCGATGCCCTCGTTGAGTTCGGCGCGCAGCACGGCTTCGTCGGCGTGCCACTGGTGCTGGACGACGCCGACCCGCAGCGGGGTGCGGGTTGACGGTTCGGTGCGGGCCAGGGAAGTCGGGGCTTCGAGGCAGGTAATTTCAATCATGATGGCATGTACTCCGTGAGACGACTGTCACTAAATGAATAGCGTTCATTTAGTATGGCGGGAGTCACGCCTGAGCGCAAGGGGTCTAATGAATCACGTTCGTTTATGACCGCTCGCGAGGTGGCTCAGCGCTTGGGCCTGGCCCTCACGTGCATGCGTTCGCCTTGCTGGCCAAAGAGCGTCAGGAGTTCCACTGGTTCCACGGTGGCGCTCGCGAACCAATGCGGTGTCCGCGTATCAAACTCCGCGGCTTCGCCGGCCTTGAGGATGAAGTCGTTCTCGCCCAGGATCAGGCGGAGCTTGCCATTGAGGATGTACATCCAGTCGTAGCCCTCGTGGGATTGCGGGTTGGGAATCTCCTTGCCGGTCCCTCCCGGGAGGATCATCTTGAAGGCTTGGATCCCGCCGGGCCTCTTGGTCAGGGGTAGCGCCGTTCCCCATTCGTGGACGTGCGGCTTGAGGTGGATGCGGGGATCACCTGTCTCCGGGGCGTCGATCAGTTCTTCGAGCGGGATTTGATGGAGCCGGGCAATGGGCAAGAGCAGTTCAAGCGTTGGTTTCCGTTGCCCCGACTCCAGCCGGGAGAGGGTGCTGACGGAAATTCCCGTGGCTTCGGATGCCTCGGCGAGCGTCATGTTCTTTTGCGTCCGAAGGGTGCGCAGCCGCGGCCCTACGGAATTGAGGAGCTTGCTGAAATCGGAATCCATAGCTCCATTTTGCCATAGCGGCAAACTTTCTTGCCGGTGTGCACATGTCCGCGGAAGCATTGGATACGAAGCGTTGTGGGGCCCGCTATGCGCCCCAAGATCCGGGGATAGCGCGCAGAGCGGGCCCCGCAAGGGAAGGATTTGGAAAGATGCAGCAGCAATACGACGTTGTTGTCATCGGAGGTGGGGCGGCGGGATTGAGCGCCGCCGTTACCTTGGGCCGGGCCCTGCGCTCGGTCCTCGTCATTGATGCGGGGGAGCCGAGGAACGCACCCGCTTCGGGCGTCCACGGATTCCTTTCGCGGGACGGCATGGACCCCAAGGAATTGTTGGCTGTTGGCCGCGATGAGGTCCGCAAGTATGGCGGCGCCATTGTGGATGGCGCGGCGGTATCGGCGCGTTCGACGGCGGAACGCGGCGACGGCGTGGAACCCGCCTTCGAGGTGGAACTGGCTGATGGGCGGTTGGTTGCGGCGCGGCGTTTGCTGGTGGCAACGGGCCTGAAAGACGTGTTGCCGGATATAGGCGGTATCCGCGAACGGTGGGGCAGGGACGTGCTGCACTGCCCGTATTGCCACGGCTGGGAAGTCCGGAACAAGCCAATCGGCATCCTGGGATCCGGGCCGATGTCCATGCACCAGGCCCTGCTTTTCCGGCAGTGGAGCCCGGATATCACGCTGTTCCTGAACGACAAGTTGGATCCGACGGAGGAGGAGTGGGAGCAGTTGGCTGCCCGGTCCATTCAGGTGGTGGAGGGCAAAGTGACGTCCCTGGAGATCCACGATGACACCCTGAGTGGCGTGGTCCTTGAGTCCGGCAAGGTCATCCCGGTGGAGGCTGCGGTGGTCGGACCGCGCATGGAAGCCCGCTCGGGTGTGCTGGAATCTCTCGGCATCACACCCACGGAACATCCCATGGGTGTGGGGCATCATGTTGAAACGGTTGCCCTTGGCGGTGCCACCTCGGTTCCCGGCGTGTGGGTTGCCGGGAATGTCACGGATCTGACCGGGCAGATAGTGGCCTCCGCGGCAGCCGGGAACATGGCCGGTGCGGTGATCAACGCGGACCTGATGATGGCAGAGACCAGGATAGCGGTGGAAACGTCCCGGCTCCAGGGCTCCGGGTCTCCCGCAATCGCCCGCTGACGGGCTAGCGTGGTGCCAAACTCTTCCAAGCCACGGGATGGGGCATCATGAAGATCGTCGTCATTGGCGGCAGCGGACACATCGGCAGTTTCCTCGTTCCACGGCTGGTCCGTGCGGGGCACACGGTCACTAACGTCAGCCGGGGAAAGCGAAGGCCCTACGTGGATGCGCCTGAATGGGACGAGGTACGGGAGGTGGCCGCGGATCGCGAGCAGGAGGACCGCGCGGGCACCTTCGGTACGCGGATCGCGGAACTGGGCGCCGACGTCGTGATCGACTTGGTGTGTTTCACGCTTGAGTCGGCCACGGCGCTGCTGGAACGACTCCGCGGGGCAACCGGCCACTTGCTGCACTGTGGGTCCATCTGGCGTTACGGTCCAAGCCGGAAAGTGCCCAACTCCGAAGGTGCCGTCTTGCCTCCGTTGGGCGAGTACGGAATCCAGAAGGACCGGATCGCGCGCATGTTGAAGGCCGAGACGGCCGGGGGCGGGCTGCCAACCACCTCGCTGCATCCGGGCCACATCGTCGGGCCGGGATGGCAGCCCATTGGGCCGCTGGGGAACCTGGACCCGGAGGTTTGGTACACCCTCTCCGCGGGGCACGTCCTGAAGGTTCCCGACGGCGGTACGGCCTTGATGCACCACGTGCACGCCGATGATCTTGCCCAGGCATTCGAAAAGGCCGTAAACCGGCCCGAAGCAGCCGCGGGGGAGGACTTCAATATTGTTGCCCCGACGGCGCTGAGTGCCCGCGGGTATGCGGAAATCGCCGCGGGTTGGTTTGGCAGGACAGCGAACCTGGAATCCGTGGGCTGGGCCGAGTTCCGCAGCTCCCGTTCCGGGGACCACGCCCAAACCAGTTGGGAGCACCTGCACCGCAACCATTGCTTTTCGATTGGGAAGGCTGGGCAGCTGCTGGGTTACCAGCCCCGCTACGAACCGGAGGAAGCAGTCTTCGAATCCATCCAATGGCTTGTGGAAAACCAGCAGTTGCACGTGGCCGGAGCGTTGCGGTCAAGCTATTAACGGTCGACTTGTGGCTTGAAGGCGAGGACGATTAAAGGGCAGCCACTTTAAGGAGGTTGGTATGTGCTACTCGTACTATGAGGACTTCGAGCGGCGCACGAAGAAGGACTCCGCGCGCAAGCCCGAGATGCACAAGCCCGAGGCAGAAAAGACAGCTGAGAAGCATCCGCAGACGGAAGGAACTCTGTGGACTTTCCTGGCCCGTCGCCGCAGGGAATTCGAGGTGTCCGAGCCGAAGATCGACCGCATCCGCGAGAAGGTCTGATCCAATCAACGCGGGGTCACTTACAGCCCATTCCGGAGGGGATTATGGGCCGTAAGTGACCCCGCGTTGCTTTAAGTGGGGGAGGTTGTGGTGCGGAGGACCAGCGCGGGTTCAATGAGGGTCCGCTCAGGTTCAAGATCGGGGTCCTCGAGGCGGGCCAGCAACCTCCGGGCCGCGTCCATGCCCACCACGTCGCTGCGGTTGTCGATGGACGTCAGGTCCAGATAGCGGGATTTGGCCAAGGGGGAGTTGTCGTAGCCGATCACCGAAATATCCGCCGGCACGGACAATCCCCGGGCCTTGATGGCGGCAAACGCACCCAGCGCCATGGTGTCGTTCGCGGCGAAGATCGCCGTGATGTCCGGATGGTGGTCCAAAAGCCAGCAGGCTGAGGCGTAGCCGTCTTCCTCAGACGTTCCCTCAGCCTGGCCGATGAGAACCTCGACGCCGGCAGTCTTCGCGGCGCGCTGGTAACCGGCGCGCCGGTGCAGCGACGCGCCGTCGTGCCCTGACAAGTGGCCGATCCGCGTGTGTCCCAGCTCCAGCAGGTGGTTCGTTGCCATGCTGCCGCCGGCGTCGTCGTCGTTGGTGATCAGGTCGGCGCCCTCGGGGACGCCGTTCCGCCACCCGGCGACGACGGTGGGGACCCACGTGCGCGCCAGCATCGATTCGCTGGGCTCTGCCGCGATGACCAACGCGTCCACATGCATCGCGAGCAGGCCGTCCGTGGCTTCCTTGATGCGGTTCTCGCCGGGCCGGGAGTCGGCGAGTGTCACTTGGTAGCCGTGCTCCGAGAGGACGGATTCCATGCCGCGGAGGAGGTCCACGAACCAGAGGTTGCGGTAGTCGTCGATCACCAACCCGATGCTTTTGGTGCGGTTGCTGGCCAGGGTGGTGGCCGCGCGGCTGGGCCGGTAGCCGAGTTCGGTGATGGCGTTGTGGACGGCGTCCCGACGTTTGGCGCTGACCCTCTCCGGGTCCTTCAGGAAGAGCGAAACCAACGACGGCGAGACACCGGCTTGGGTGGCGACGTCGTAGAGGGTGGGGCGTCGGGTCTGGGGACTGTTCACGGAATGTTCGGTGCCTTTCGTGTCTGCCTTCGAGGATAGTCGGCCAATGATTGACAGGACATATGGACATGGCTACGATCGAGTCCAGCGTAAAAATTGTAGCGCTACAAAATGCCGCACTGAGCCCCATGTGTCGGTGAAATTTCGAAGGAGAAATCAATGGCTGAAAGCCTCGGCGTCGCCGTCATCGGTGCAGGCATGGCCTCCGGAAAGCACGTGCTGTGCGAGAAGCCCCTCAGCGACACTCTCGAGGACGCCCGCGCCATGGCCGAGGCTGCCCGCGCCGCTGAGTCCCGCGGAAACCTGGCCCGCATCGGTTTCACGTTCCGCCGCACTCCCGGCATCGCCTACATCCGTGAACTCATCCAGAACGGCGTCCTGGGGAACGTGCTGCACTTCAGCGGCCGGTACTGGACCGACTACGGCTTCAGCCCCTCGGCTCCCATGAGCTGGCGTTACAAGGGCGGGCCCGGCTCCGGCGCCCTGGCCGACGTCGGAAGCCACCTGACGTACGTGTCCGAATTCCTGTGCGGCGAGATCAAGTCCATCAGCGGCGGCCGGCTGGCCACGTCGATCGACAAGCGCCCGCTGCCGCTGAGCGCCGTCATGGGCCACGACCATGTTGCCGTGAGCGACACCTTCGAAGCGGTGGAGAACGATGACTACGCGGCTTTCAATGCAGAGTTCGCCAACGGTGCCGGAAGCTTCGAAGTGTCCCGTGTTGCCGCGGGCCACGCCAACAGCCTGCAGTTCGAGGTGTTCTGCGAAAACGGTGGCGCCAAGTTCGACCAGCGCCGCCCCAACGAAATCCAGCTTTTCCTCAACGACGAGTCCGGGCTGCAGAACGGCTACCGGCAGGTCATCCTCGGCCCGGGACACCCCTACATTGCGGGTGGCCTCGCCATGGATGCCCCCGAGGTTGGCTTTGGCCAGAATGACGCGTTCGGCTACCAGGCCCGGGCGTTCCTTGAGGAGATCGCCGGTCTTTCCGAAGCAGAGTCGCTGCCCCGCTGCGCCACCTTCGACGAAGGTGTCCGCAACATGGAACTCCTCGGCGCAGTCGCCGAATCCGCACTGAACAACGGAAAGAAGATCTCGCTATGAAACTCGGCGTCTACAACGCGATCCTGCACGACCGTCCTTTGCCTGAGGCTTTGAAGGTTATTGCGGATTTGGGCCTGACCGGGATCGAGATCAACACCGGCGGGTTCCTCCCGGCCGTTCACGTACCCACCATGGACGACATCCTGGTGTCGGATGCCGCCCGGGACGACTACTTGGCCATCTTCGAGGGCACCGGGGTCTCCATCGCGGGATTGAACTGCAACGGCAACCCGCTGCACCCGCGGCGCGAGATCGGCGAGAAGCACGCCGAGGACATCCGCCGTTCCATCCGTCTGGCGCAACGTCTGGGCCAGAACCGCGTGGTCACCATGTCCGGCCTGCCCGGTGGCGAGCCCGGCGCAACCACGGTCAACTGGGTGGTCAATGCCTGGAACTCTGCCGCCCTTGATGTCCTGGACTACCAGTGGGGCATTGCCGCGGAGTTCTGGAAAGAAACGGACCGCCTGGCCGCCGACCATGGCGTAAAGGTCGCTTTGGAGCTGCACCCGCAGAACATTGTGTTCAACACCGCGGACGTGTACAAGCTGATCGAACTTACGGGCGCGACGCACGTGGGCGTCGAGTTGGATGCTTCCCACTTGTTCTGGCAGCAGATGGATCCGGTGGCCGTGGTCCGCGAACTCGGGCCGCTCGTGTTCCAGGCCGCTGCCAAGGATGTCCGCGTCAACAAGGACAATGCCGCGCTCTACGGCGTGCTGGACAACAGCTTCCGCCGGCTGTCACCCGAGGAAAACCGCACCAACCTTGGTGGCGACGAATGGGCCAACGAGTGGCCCAGGAACTCCGCTTGGGACTTCGTTGCCCTGGGCCGCGGACACGACACCGCCTACTGGACCGAGTTCCTCCGTGCCCTCCACGAGGTTGACCCGGACATGCTGGTCAACATCGAGCACGAGGATGTCTCCCTTGGCCGGATCGAGGGGCTGGAAGTCGCAGCCAAGGTGCTTCGTGACGCGGACGCCGCGCTTGAGGCATCGTTGAACGTCCCGGTCGCTCAGTAGCGCACCATCCAACGGACAATTCACCGTGGAGCTAGCCGGTGAATTGTCCGTTGGGCGGGGTTTCGTTCTAAGAGCCCAGTTCCGCCCGCAACGGGTACGTGCCGCCGTCGAGAATCACCTGCATGCACACGCCGGTAGCGGGGTTAAGCACGATCGGGGCCATCAGGTTCACCGTGGTCTTCTCCGGCGAGGGGTTCACCACCACCAAGGTTGTGCCCTGCCCGCGGGAGCCCAGTCCCACAGCAGCCAACGCCGTATCCGGGATCACGGGGGCGTAGTCCGGCACGTAGACCGAAGCATCGGCCACGAACATCCGGGCCGGCGGGGTGGCTGATTCCAGGGCGAACAAGCCTTCAGCGCCGGCTACCCCGCGCAGCGAGAAGCCCTCGGCCGATTCCAGTCCTGGCAGCGGGGCCGCGAAGGTCAATGAGGCCATGCTCATCGCAGGAAATCCATGAGGGTTGGCTGCAGCACCTTGGCGGTCACCGCGAGGGCTACTTGGTAGTTGGTTTCCTGCACTTTCAAATCCATGACAGCCTTTCCCAAATCCAGGTCTTCCACCCGCGACCTCTGCGTTTCCAGCGTAGCCTTCATCCCTTCCAACGAATCCTGTGCCTGCCCCAAGCGTGTCTGCCGCATGCCGACGTCGGCCCTCCCGTCAATGACCGACTGGATCTTCGCCCCGATGGCAGCCAGCCTTCCGTTGGGATTGACCCCGGCACGGATGTCCGCGACGACGTCACTCACCACCGCGAAGACGGAGCCGGCGCCATCGCCAAAGATCGCGCCGCCGTCGGAATCCACGCGCACGGTGCGTGAGGCATCAACGCGACGTTCCACGGATGCGCCGGACCCGCCGTTGAACACCGGGGGAGCGCTGTTGGTGAAGGCGCCGTCCGTGTCCGAACTGCCGGCAAAGACGTTCCGGCCCAGATACTGCGTGTTGGCCTGCGTCAGGAGGTCCTTGCCGAGGCCTTCGATTTCGACGGCGATCGCCTCCTTCGCGGAATCGTTCAGTGTCCCGTTGGCCACTTGGACAACCAGGTCCCGCACCCGGTTCAGGATGTTGGTGGACTGCCCCAGCGCAGTGTCAGCCGCCGCGAGCCAGCCGTTGCCGTCGCTGATGTTGCTGCCGTATTGGTTGGCCGCGTTGAGCTGGCCCCGCAAGGCGATGGCTTGGGCGGCACCGGCAGGATCGTCGGACGGCCGGTTGATGTTCTTGAGGGAGAGTGCCCGGTCCTGCAGTTCGGCCAGCCGGGTCTGTGCGGACTGCAGGCTCCGCTGCGAAGAGGCCGCCATCATTTGGGTAGTGACGCGATTGAGCATGGCTTACCTTCCCACCAATCCGGTGCGGTTGATCAGGACGTCCAAGGCCTCGTCGATGGCCGTCATCACACGAGCCGCCGCCTGGTAGGCGTGCTGCCCGGCGAGGAGGCTGATGTTCTCCTCGTCCAGGCTGACTCCCGCACCTGAGTTACGCTGCCCGACGGCGGCAACTCCCGCCGCGTCCGCCAGTTGCGAATGCTGTTGTGCCGAGCGGGAGGCCATACCGATTCCGGAGACGACTCCGCTCCAGAAAACATCGGGCGAGGTTGCGGAGGAGCCGATCAGGGACAGCTTGTCCGCAACGCTTCCGTCCAGGGCACCCGCCCCCGCCGCGCCGGTGGCAATCCCCGCTGCGTTGCCCGGGACAACCTTGAGTGACAGCGCGACGGGGACGCCCGGCGAACTGGTGAAGAAGTCCAGGTTGCCGGTGCCCGCGGTGGTCTGCCCCGTGCGATGGATGGCGTTGACGTCGTTCATGAGTTGCGTTGCGAAGGCGTTGTAGGCGTCCGCGGCCTGGGCGATCGCGCCGCCGGTCCCGCTTCCGTTGGCCGGTGCCAGCAGGGAGACCGCTCCGGCGAGTTTGCCGCCGTCGAGGTTTACCGCGGCACCCGGCCGGTCTGCCCACTCAAGCTGCACCGGCTGTGCTCCGCCGCCGAGGCTGGTGGGACCGGCCAAGGTGAGTTGGCGGGCCGACGTTCCCGAGACCAGGGCGTTCCCGCCAATGAACACATCCGCGGTGCCGTCGGCATTCTCGCGGACGGTACCTCCGGCCATGGACGCGATTGATTCGGTCAGCTGGTTGCGGGCATCGATGAGCTCGTTCGCCGAGCCCCCTGCTGCCAAGGTGGAGCGGATTTGCGTATTCAGGTTTGCCACGCGGCCCGCGGCGGCGTTGACCTCGCTCACCGTTGCCGATGCCTCGCCCCGCACCCTGCTCCACTGTGCGTCGAGTGCCCGGTAACCTGCGGAGACGGTTTCAGTCAGCGTCGCCGCAGCTTCGAGCAGGACCGACGCCGGAGCGGACTCGCCCGGGTGGTTCGCCACTCCCTGCCACGAGGCCCAAAAGGTGTGCAACGCCGTCGAGAGTCCATGCGGTCCGGGTTCCTGCAAGCCGTCCTCGAGCCGCTGCAGTTCGGCGGAACGGATACCCGCGTAGCCGGACGCGGCCGCAGTGTTGCGGACTCCGGCGTCGAGGAAGCTGCTGCCCAAGCGTGCGATCCCGTCCACCGAGACCCCCTGGCCTATCTGCCCGATGCCCGGGTTGAGGCCTGCGGGCACGGGTGCTCCGATGGCGGACTGTTCGATCCGCTGGCGGGTGTAGCCCGGGGTGGAGGCGTTCGCAATGTTTTGCCCCGCCAGGTTGATGGCTTGCTGTGCTGCGGTGAGGCCCCGGTAGGCCGTGTTGAGTCCGCCGAATGTGCTCACTGGGTTCCTTCTCAGAGTTTCCGGTCGACGAGGTGGGCCGACGAGGAATCGCCGGTGCGGCCGTGGGAGTCGTAGGTTCCGGCCGCGGGCTTCAGGTCCGCGAGGGTCTCCTGGGTGGAACGGACGGCTGCGCGCAGGAATTGCTCGTTTGCGTCGCGGAGTTCCTTGATGGTGGCGGTCTGTTGCCGCATGGCGCCCAAGTGGGACGTCAGGACATCTGCCCAGGCGGGCTCCGGAGCAGCGGCCGCCAGCTCCGCGAGCGAACAATCCTGCGACAGCCCCCACTGTTCGGCCACGGCGGCAATCTCCACGGCCCGGGCAAGGCCGGCCTTGGAAACACGGTCAAGGACCTGTTCCACTTCCCGGGTGCCGTGCGGCAACCAACGGGACTTGCCGGCCGTCAGCAGCAGTTGCTCTTCTTCGAGCTTGAACGTCAGGAGATCCAGCAGCTCGCGTTCGCGCCACAGCAGGGCTGACAGTTCATGGATGGCCACGGCGGTCAACTCCAGTTCTGGTTTGGGGATGGTTTTTGGGGGATGGGGTGCGGTGAGTCCGTTGACAACTCCCCCTTAGCTATCGGCCGTAAGCGGTGCGGCGTTAGGCGGGCTGGGTGGGAAAAGCTGTTGGGAATTTTTGCTAACGGACCGTTTGGTCCCCGCCGATAGTGCGGTGTGACGGCCCACGGATGGGCTGCCACACAGTAAGTCCAGATCACGGAGGAAAAATCATGGGCATGCAGATCAACAACAACCTGATGGCAAACAACGCTTACCGCAGCTTGAACGCCACGCAGGACACCCTGTCCAAGTCGATGGAAAAGCTTTCCAGCGGCCTGCGCATCAACCGTGCTGCTGACGACGCAGCCGGCCTTGCCATCTCGGAAGGCCTCAAGTCCCAGGTGAGCGGCTCGGCAGTTGCCGCCCGCAACGCCCAGGACGGCATCAGCATCATCCAGACCACGGAAGGTGCCCTCACCGAAGTCCACTCCGTACTGCAGCGCATGCGCGACCTCGCAGTCCAGGGTGCCTCGGACACCAACAACGGCGACGCTCGTGCGGCCATCAAGAAGGAAGCCGACTCGCTGGGCAAGGAGCTGGACCGCATCACGCAGTCCACCAACTTCAACGGCATCGACCTCCTCAAGGGCGGCGCCAAGGACATCCAGGTTGGCACTGCCGGCTCGGCGAACGACGTCATCTCCGTCACCCTCGGCGATGTCGCAACGGCAACGGGCACGCTGGCCGGCGCCGCCGGTGCAACGGGCTTCGACGTCACCAGCAACGCCAACGCCCAGACCACCATCACGGCGATCGACACGGCCATCAAGGCAGTGTCCACGCAGCGTTCGGACCTCGGTGCGAGCCAGAACCGCCTGGACCACGCCATCAAGTCCCTGAACGTTGCGGGCGAAAACCTGCAGGCAGCACAGTCCCGCATCGCGGACACGGACATGGCTGCGGAAATGGTCAAGTACACCAAGGCCAACATCCTGTCCCAGGCAGGAACGGCCATGCTGGCACAGGCCAACCAGTCCGGCCAGGGCGTTCTCTCGCTCCTGCGCTAAGACCCCTTAGCCTGACACGGCGGCCGGCCGGGCCCCCATCCTGGCCGGCCGTCGTGTGGCATGGGATTGACCAACCCGGAAGGAGAACCTGTGACAACCGCGATCGACGGGCTCGCCAGTGGCCTGAACACCACCGCGATCATCAACTCCCTGATGTCCGTCGAGGCCTTGCCGCAGACCCAGCTCAAGACCAAGCTGGCCTCCAACCAAACGGTCATCTCCACGCTGCAATCCCTCAACACCAAGCTCACTGCGCTGAAGGATCTCTCCGCTGCGGGTTCGGCCACCGGCGCGCTGAACCTGTTCACTGCCACGAGCAGCGCCCCTTCCGTCACGGCAAAAACCACGACGGCGGCCACTGCCGGATCGATCGACCTGACCGTGACGCAGCTGGCCCAGACGCAGGTAAACGTCACCGCGGCCATGGCCTCCTGGCCCACCGACGGTGGTGCGCCGGCACACCTGACGATTGTCGATTCCACGGGTAAGAAGACCGAGATTGCTCCTGCGAGTACTTCCTTGGATGACGTGGTTTCGGCCATCAACGCAGCATCCGGTGGCGCGCATGCGGTGAAGGTTCCGGCAGGCAACGGCACCTACCGCCTGCAACTTACGGCGTCTACGTCCGGCGCGGCCGGAGCCTTTACCGCCTACCAAGGCACAGCAGCGCAAGTGGCGGGCGGCACGGCGGTGGACCTCATGGCTGACCCGACTGCCGCCGTCGTACGCTCCGCCCAGGACGCCAAAGCCACCCTGTACGCGGGCACTGCCGCTGAGCAGGTTTTGACCTCGAACACCAACACGTTCACGGATGTCCTCCCGGGGGTTTCCGTGACCGCGTCCGCTGTGACAACATCGCCGGTCACTGTGACGGTGTCCAGCGATGTTCCGGGCATCACCAAGAAGGCCGGAGAACTGGTGACGTCCGTCAACGACGTCCTCAGCTTCGTCTCCATGTACAGCGCGGTGTCCAAGACCACCGATTCCAGCGGGGCCACGGTGCCGAAGGCCGGGATACTGACCGGCAACAGCAGTGTTCGGGCGGTCAATGACCAAGTGCTCGCGGCACTGTCACGGCCCATCGACGGGAAATCGCCCGCCGAATACGGCATCAACATCACCAAGGACGGCAACTTCACGTTCGATTCCGCGAAGTTCTCTGCGGCATTGACCGCGGACCCGGCAGCCACGCAAGCCGCGGTGCAGGCTTTGGCCGGGCGTGTGGCCGAAGCCGCGACTGCCGCTTCAGACCCCTACAGCGGCTCAATCTCCAGCCTCATCAAGGGCCGTGAATCCGAAGCACGCGATCTTGGCACAAGGATCGCCGACTGGGACCAGCGGCTCGCCACGCGCCGCGCCACCCTCCAGGCCGTTTACACCAACATGGAGGTGCTGCTCGGCGGCCTCCAATCGCAGTCCACTTGGTTGTCCGGGCAGATTTCCAGCCTCCCGAAGCAGTCCACAGGAGAATAGCCATGACCTACAGTGCCCTTCGCGCCCAGCAGCTCTCGCGCTACAACGACGACGCCGTCCTCTCCGCACCGCCCGCACGCCTGCTCACGATGCTGTACGACCGTTTGCTGTTGGACCTCAAGCGCGCACGCCTGGCCCAGGAGAACAGCAACTGGGACTCTGCCCGCGAAAACCTGCTGCACGCCCAGGCGATTGTTGCCGAGCTGCAGTCCACGCTCAGGGTGGATCTTTGGGACGGGGCAGCTTCGCTTGCCAGCATTTACGAGTACGCCATGCAGGCACTCATCGGCGCCAACATCTACCGTGACGTGGAGCGAACCAAGGAGTGCATCGAGCTGTTGGAGCCCTTGCGGCAGGGGTGGCACGAGGCATCGGCACAGTTGTCAGCCGCTGCTGCTCCTTTGGCGGGGCGGGCACTCGGTGTCGCTTGAGGCTTGGTCCGTCGCTTTGGACCGTTTGGAGGCGGACATCGCGTTGGCCGTCTCCGGGGGCTTCCCGGCGCCGTGGGAACCGCCTGCTGACCTTGGGCCGCTGCCTGTTGCCTTGGGGGCGCGGGCCCTTCTTGTCCTTGATGCGCAGGCCGACGCCATGGACCTCGTGTCCGGCATGAAGCACGACGCCGGAGCCCACCTCGCGGCCCTCGCTGCGGTGTCGCCCGGCCCGGGTTCCGCGCGGCCGCTGTTGCTCGACGTCCGCGGCTGACCTTCCGCTGCGGGCCCGCCCAACTGGGTGACAGATCAGGTCGTTCCCAGCGCTGGGAACGACCTGATCTGCGACCTACTTGGGTTTCGGGGTCAGTCGCGTTTCCGGGTCAGGCGAGGAATTCGCGGGCGGCCGTGACCAGGGCATCCGTGCCGATGCTGAGGGTTGGCTGGATGACCGGAGCGAAGTAGGGGGAGTGGTTGGAAGGTGTGTCTTCCGGAAGCCGGCCCTTCTCCGCGAACTCCTTGGCGTAGTGCGGCTCGATGCCGCCCAGGAACCAGAACACCAGCGGCGCGTCTGCCGCCGTCGCCAGCATTCCCACGTCCTCGCTGCCTGATACCGGGCCGGGGTCGATGACCTGGTGTTCGCCGAACGCTTTACGGAATGCATCACGGACGCGGTCCGCGGCTGATTCTTCGTTGACCGTGAGCGGGAAACGCTCCTCATAATCGAAATCCGGTTCCTGCGTGGCACCGGAGGCGGAGGCCTCGCTGCGCACAATACGTTCGACGGCGGCCAGCACCTTTTCGCGGGTCGGCTCGCTGAAGGAGCGGATGCTGAGGCCCAGAGTGGCCGTCTCGGGGATGATGTTGTTCTTGGTGCCGGCATGGAGCTGGCCCACCGTCACTACCGCTGAGTCGCTGGCTGCGATTTCGCGTGCTATGACCCCCTGGAGCCGAACGGTTGCGGCGGCGGCCATGAGCACAGGATCCACGGTGGTTTCAGGCCGGGAACCGTGACCACCCCGGCCATGCAGGGTGATGTTGAGCGAATCGGCCGACGCCATGGCAACTCCTGAACGGAGCCCGAACCAGCCTGCCGGGAAGGGTGCCACGTGCTGGCCAAGGACGACGTCGGGCTTGGGGATCCTCTCGTACAGCCCATCCGTGACCATGGCGTTGGCCCCGCCGCCCCATTCCTCGGCGGGCTGGAAGACGGCGATGAGGGTGCCTTGCCATTGGTTGCGTTCTTGGGCAAGTTTCTCGACGGCGCCCAGGAGGCACGTGACATGGACGTCGTGTCCGCACGCGTGCATCACCGGGACTTCATGGCCCTCGTGGTCTTTGCCGGTGGCGGTGCTCGCGTACTCCAGACCGGTTGCTTCCTTGACCGGAAGGGCGTCCATGTCGGCGCGGAGCATCACCACGGGACCGTCGCCATTCGCGAGGACTCCCACCACGCCGGTCTTGCCGATGTTGCGGTGGACTTCCAGCCCCAGGCTTTCCAGATGCCCAGCGACGATTCCGCTGGTCCGGACCTCTTGGAATGACAGCTCCGGATTCGCGTGCAGGTCTTTGTAGAGTGCTTCAAGGTCAATGCCCACGGGATTACCCCTTACCGTTCGACGCCTGGGAATGGGGCCAGTGTATCGACTCGCCCTGACGTCTTGCTCTGCGTGGGGTTCCGGTGGCCCTCCTGCGTGGCCACTAGAGGGTGCCGTCGTGGGCTCCTAAGGATTGGAAATCTGCGACGCTGGCACCTGGGTGACCAGCTGCCGAAACACCAGCTGCGCGGCGTAGACCGCATTGCGAGGATCCGGCCTCGGACCCCTAGCTGGCATTGCGCCATTCCTGTTCAGACCGATTCGTTCTGTCCCGAATCGGCCAAGGTGACGCCGGCTACGGACCAATTCTCGCGCGGAAGCTCGTGCAAAATCACCCGGATCGTATCTGGACGGATTTCCATAACTTGAGCGTAGGTGGCCGTGAGAGCAGCCAGCAGCTCACGCTTTTTTGCCGTAGACGAGGGGGAAGCATTGAAGACTTGAATGAGGGGCATGCACAGATTGTGCCATCCTCCTTGCAATGACGGGCGGACTCCAGTTCCCCCGCGGGGCTTGCGGCGTCTCGAGATGGGCCATTCCTCCCGCAGCTGGAATAGATGGTCGTATCGCGCCCGCTGCCGTCAGCCGTCGTTGGACGTGTCTGTCAACCCTCTCCGGCCGTGCATATAGCCGCTCGATGGTTATTCGTGAATGAATATTGAGCCCACTGGTCTGAAAGCTGACACGCTCAAAGCCGTGGGTGGATGCAGCGTTCAGCAGGAGCGGCTAGGGCAGGGGGCCTCTATTGGGCCGGCGGTGGGCTTCCTGCGGGCGGCTCAGGGGTCAAAACGTACGACGGCGGCCCCGGGTCCGGGTGCCTTGGGTTTCCTTTGGGTGCATTCCGGGCGTGTTGTGGCCGCTGCGCCTGATTAAACCTGTGCCTGTTGAAACCCGCCTCGTTGAGCCCTGTGCCTGTTGTGACGCAGTTTGCGGCCAGCCAATGCAGACTGGGATGCATGGCTGCTTCCGACAAGATCAACACGCAACACTCCACGGTTGAGGAATGGACCGAGGCCTTGGCTGAGTCCACCGGCTCACCCGGGGGCGGAGCAGGCACTGGGGTGATGTTGGCGGTCGCGGCATCCTTGACCTCGATGGTTGCCGGGTACTCGGAAAATGCGGACGAGGGGCTGTTGGATCGGGCGCGCAGTCTGCGCCGGACTGCCCTGCGTTTGGCGGACGAGGATGCGGTTGCTTCCAAGGCCTTTGGTGCGGCGTTCCGCCTGGATCCGGGTCCGAAACGCGAAGAAGCTATACAGCAGGCGTCTGTGGAGGCGGCAAAGGCTTCAGCCTTGCTGGGCGACCACGCGATCGCAGCCATTGAGGATCTGGGTTGGTTGGCCGAGAACGGCAACCCTGCGTTGATTGCCGATGTCGTGGTGGCCTTCGGAGCGCTGCGGGCCGCGATCGCTGGCGCGCGGACCAATGTAAGTTTTGACCTCGCGACCCTTGCGAAGGATGGTACGTCGCTGGAGGAGGTCCGGTCCCGGCATCCGAAGCTCTGGGAGACAGTGGGCCGGCTGAGTGAGGCGATGGACAGGATCGACGAATTGACCGCCCAAGTGGACACTAAAGCCGCCCCGACGGATACGTTGTGAGGCCTGCTTTGCTCGCACTGCGTTTACAAAATTTGTTGGCGATTCTCCTAACGCTCGTTTGAACGGTGTCGATAGCTCTTGCTGAGCAGGGATCGCTCGATGCTTGGCCACGGATTGGCCTATGAACACCACCAGGTGAGGACTTTGTGCTTGAATCCGTGACATCCGTCGCCTTGGCCAGCGCCATGGACGCGCTCTCCTTGCGCCAGCGGACCATCGCCAACAACATCGCGAACGTCAACACGCCCAATTACACGGCCAAAAGGGTCTCCTTCGAAGACCAGTTGGCTGCTTCGGTCCGCACCGGTGACGGCACCGTCAACGCCACGATCTCGCCCTCCGATGAACCAACCAGGACGGACGGCAACAACGTCAACCTGGACACCGAGACTCTGTCCAACATCGACACCGTGTTGCGCTACCAGTTTGCTGCGAGGGCCGTGGCCGGCGAGTTCACCTCGCTGCGCACGGCGCTGAGGACCAACTCATGACTTTCGACGCGATCGGCATCGCCGGTTCGGCGCTCACGGTTCACCGCAAGTGGTTGGACGCTGTGTCCGACAACCTCGCCAACATGAACAACGCTTCCCGCACTGACGGACAGGTGTTCCGTGCCCGCTACATTGAGGCGGCCGAGGGCAACGACGGCCAGGGCGTCTACGTGAAGAGCACGCCCTTGGGCGACGCCACGGGCAGGATCGTCTACCAGCCGGACCACCCCCTGGCCGATGCGAACGGAAACGTGAAATACCCGGACATCGACCTCTCCGAACAAATGGGAACCCTGATCATCGCCCAGCGCGGATACCAAGCCAACGCACAGGTGGTGGACCGGGCCCGGGAAACGTACCTTGCCGCGCTTGAGATAGGAAAGTCCTGATGGCCCTGGGTCCCATAGAGAGCGTCCAAGGCGTCAGCGGAACCGGGTATGTGGGCAGTGCCAAGCCAGCCAGCACCGGCGGCGACTTTGGCACGGCGCTGACTGGCGCCGTCGACGATTTGCAGTCCTTGCAGTCGGCCTCGAAGGAACTTGCCGTATCCGCGGTGACAGGCAACCTCGATGACATCCACAAAGCGACGCTGGCCGCCACGCGCGCCCAAGTGACGTTCGAACTGGTGGCCGCCGTACGGAACAAGGGCGTTGACGCGTTCAACGAGATCATGAGGATGCAGGCCTGATGCCACCGGCGATTTCCCAGTTCTTCCGCAAGCTCGGCAACGGCGTCCAGGCGTTCAGCCCTGCCCAGCGCACCCTGGCGATCCTCGGTGTCGCCGTGCTTGTCCTGGGTGGTGTGGCCTTGACTGCCTGGCTGGGAAAACCGGCCTACTCACCGCTCTTTTCCGGATTGAAGGACACGGACGCAAACAGCATCGTGGAGCAGCTCCGCAAGGACAACATCCCCTACGAGCTGAGCAACGGCGGTTCCACCATCCTGGTCCCCGAGGACAAGGTGTACGACGAACGCCTGAAAGCCGCCGCCGCTGGGCTGCCCACCGCCGCGGCTACGGGTTATTCGTTGCTGGACAAGCTGGGCGTCACGTCATCGGAGTTCCAGCAGTCCGTGACGTACAAGCGTGCCTTGGAGGGGGAACTCAGCACCACCATCCAGGCCATGGACGGAGTGAAGTCCGCGGCCGTGCAGCTCGCCATCCCGGAAAAGTCGGTGTTCGTTTCCACCACCCCCGAGGCTACGGCGTCGGTGTTCGTGCAAACCCAGCCCGGCACCACGTTGTCCTCGGACAAGGTCCAGGCGATTGTGCATCTGACGTCCGCCGCCATAGAGAACCTGAAGCCCACCAACGTTTCCGTGGTCGATTCGCAGGGCAACGTCCTCTCTACAGTTGGCGGGGGCGCCACGGGGTCATCATCCAAGCAGGCCACGGATTACCAGCAACGTACCTCGGATGCTGTGCGGTCCGTGTTGGACAGCGTCGTGGGGCCGGGCAACGCCACCGTGGCGGTTGCAGCCGACGTCACCGCGGAATCTGCCCAGCAGCGCAGTGAAACCTTTACCCCTGCAACCAACACTCCGGCGCTGAGCGAGTCCACCAAGACGGAGAAGTACACGGGCACTGGCGGCGGCGCGTCCGGTGTCCTGGGCCCGGACAACATTGCCGTGCCCGGTGGAACTGCCGCCAACGGATCCTACGATTCCAGCGACACCACCAAGAACAATGCGGTCAACAAGGTCACGGAAGACCGGACCATTCCACAGGGAGCGGTGAAGCGCCAGACCATTTCCGTGGCCATTAACCAGTCCGCCGCAGGGGGCGTGAACGTGGACTCCGTCCGGTCGTTGGTGACCGCAGCGGCCGGCATCAACACGGCGCGCGGTGACGTGGTCACGGTGGAGGTTTTGCCGTTCAGCACTGCAGCGGCGGACAAAGCGGCACAGGCCCTCGGCGCTGCCCAGGCGGACGCCGAGTCAGCCAAGGACGCAACTCTCATGAACACGCTGATCATGGCCGGCAGCATCCTGCTCGCTGCGATTGCCCTGATCGTGACGGTGCTGATCATCCTTAAGAGGCGCCAGCAGCGGGAACCCGTGGACCTCGGCGAACGCCTGGACTACGTTGCCCTTCCGGAAGCCATCCCGACGCCGGCCATTGCCGGCCCGCCCACGACGGCCATCGAACTCACGTCCGTCCAGCCGGCCGCCCCGCTGGAGCCCACTCCCGCCCTCCCGCTTCCGGCGGCAGAGGCCCTGGACGGCGAACTCAAGCGTGCCCAGATCGAGGCCATGGTGGCGGACAATCCGGCACGGACCGCCGAGTACCTTCGCGGACTCATGGATGAAAGGCAATCGGTGTGAGCCTCCCGGAAGCCTCGGCTCTGAATGGCGTGCAGAAGGTGGCAGTCGTGCTCATGCAGATGAGCCCGGCCAGTGCTGCCGCCGTCATGGCCCAGTTCTCCGAGTCGGAGGCGGAGGATATTGCCGCCGAGATCGTCCGACTCCGCCGTGTTTCCTCCGTGGTTGCGGACCACGTCATCAACGAGTTCCACGGACTGGCCGTCAGCGGCCGCCGCACGGCCCGCGGCGGCCAGGAATTCGCCGTCGGACTCCTTGAAGCGTCCTTCGGCGCCGACAAAGCCGCAGGCTTCATGGACCGACTGGCCTCAACCATGGCCGGGAAGTCCTTCGAGTTCCTGGAGATGATGGATCCGGGGCAGATCCTGGCGTTGATCGACGGCGAGCTGCCGCAGACCATCGCCCTGATCCTGGCCCACCTGCGGCCAGGCAAGGCCTCCGCGGTCATGTCGGGGCTGGGGGACGCCCAACGCATCGAGGTTGCGCGCTGTATCGCGACCATGGGTTCGGCATCGCCTGAAGCTGTGGGAATCGTGGCCGAGACCCTGAAGGTCCGTGCGGGTGCCGTCATGTCGCAGCGGAAGACCAACGAGATTGTTGGCGGCATCCAGCCCTTGGTGGACATCATCAACCGCTCGGACGTCAACACCGAGCGGTCCGTGCTGGACGGCCTTGGCACGGTGGATCCGGATCTCGCTACCGAAGTCCGGGCACGGATGCTCACGTTCGTGGACATTGTGAAACTGGAACCGCGCGACATCCAGCAGATCCTGCGCGGGGTCAGCGCCGGCGTCCTGGCCGTGGCCATGAAGGGCGCCCCGCCGGTTGTCCTGGACACCATCCGCGCCAACATGTCCGGCCGGAACCTGGAGATCCTGGAATCGGAAATGAACGCGTCCGGCCCGGTCCGTGCTTCGCAGGTGGAGGAAGCCCGGGCGGACATCGTCCGGTCCATCCGCGAACTCGAAGCCGAGGGTGCCATTGTTGTCCGGCGCGGGGATGAGGACGACTTTGTCTACTGAGCCGTACACGCGCGTCACTTTTCCGGCCCTGCGTTCCGAGGACTCCGCCGCGGACCGGGGCTTCACCCAAGGCCACGCCGCTGGGTACGCGGCAGGGTTGCAGGCCGCGGCGGCCGAGCAGCGCCGCTTGCGGGAACAGTTGCTGGCTGAGCATACGGACATGCTCGACGCCGGCCGCTCCGCGATCGCGCGCGCCGTCGCCGTTTTGGGGACCGCAACTGAGGCGGCGCAGAAACGCCAGGAAGTTGCCGTTGCCGAGGCGGAGGATGTGCTGGCCGCCAGCGCCATCGAACTCGCGGAGGCCATTCTGGGCTACGAGCTTGGCCACGCCGAACGGACTGCCCGCGCCGCACTCGATCGGGTCCTGGGACACCCTGACGGAACCGTGACTGCGGTTCGCCTGCACCCGGGTGACCTGGCCGCTTTGGCGGCGGCCGGCGTCGTGCTTCCTCCCGGCGTTGAACTCACGGCCGATGCCGCCCTCAACCCGGGGGACGCGATCGGAGAATACCCGCAGGGGTGGATCGACGCCCGGCTCGGCTCTGCCCTGGAACGGGCGCGGCGCGCGCTGTTGGGCGGCGTGGCATGAGGGGCCTGGCAGGGGCCGTGGCCGCCGCCGCACCGCAACGCGTTGGCACCGTGACCTCCGTGCTGGGGCTCGGGCTCGAGATTGCCGGCTTGGATTGCGCAGTCGGGGAACTGGTCACGATCGGTTCAGGGGCTGAAACGCTCGACGCCGAAGTGGTCGCCTCCGTGAGCGGGGGAGTGCGTTGCATGCCCCTGGGCCGGTTGACCGGTATTGCCGCGGGCGCTCCGGCACGGGCTGCAGGGAGTTCCGTGCTGGTTCCCACCGGCGAAGGGTTGTTCGGGCGCGTCCTTGATGCGCTGGGCCGGCCGATCGACGGGAAGGGTCCGCTGTTCGTTGCCAACCTGGTGCCGTTGGACCAGGAAGCCCCCAACGCGATGCTCCGGGCCCGGATCGACACACCCCTGCAGACCGGGGTCCGCGTGCTGGACACGCTGACCACCTTGGGCCGTGGCCAGCGCATCGGCTTGTTCGCTGGCTCGGGCGTGGGCAAATCCTCGCTGCTGTCCATGGTGGCCCGCGGAACCGACGCCCAAGTGTCCGTGATCGCGTTGGTGGGCGAACGTGGCCGTGAAGTCCGCGAATTTCTCGAAGACGATCTGGGCGCCGAAGGCCTGGCTCGCTCCGTGGTGGTGGTCGCGACCTCCGACGAACCAGCCCTCATGCGCCTCCGCGCGGCCGTCACGGCAACCCGGATCGCGGAGTCATTCCGGGAAGCCGGGCAGGACGTGGTGCTCATGATGGATTCCCTGACCCGCGTAGCCATGGCCCAGCGCGAAATCGGCCTCTCCGCAGGTGAGCCGCCCGCGACACGCGGCTACCCGCCGTCGACCTTTTCCGTCCTGGCGAGGCTCCTGGAGCGCGCCGGAACCGCCGAATCCGGCTCCATCACCGGGATCTACACCGTCCTGGTAGATGGCGATGACCATAACGAACCCATCGCCGACGCCGCCCGCTCCATCCTGGACGGGCACGTGGTCCTGGACCGGAAACTCGCCGTCACGGGGCATTTTCCCTCCGTGGACGTGCTGGGTTCGGTGTCCCGGGTGGCCTCGAAAGTCAACCCTGCTGCCCATACCGGGCTCGCTGTGGCGCTGCGACGCGTGCTTGCGGCCCGGCGGGCTGCCCAGGACCTGATCGACGTCGGTGCCTACCGGCACGGCAGCAACCCCTTGGTGGACGCAGCGCTGGACAACGAGGCCGCCATCAACCACTTCCTCCGCCAGGGCATGGGGGAGTCGTCCACGTTTGCCGAGTCGTGGGCACTGTTGTCCAGGCTTGCCACCCAGTTTGGAAACCTTGCCGAAGGAGCCGCGTGAACCGACAATTCTCCCTCGCCGGGCTGTTGAGGCTGCGGCAGGCCGAGCAGAAGGCCGCCGAAACCGGGCTGGCTGCAGCGAACACGCGCTCCTCCTCGCTGCGTGAACGCCGGGCCGAAGCACGGTCAGCGATCGCCGATTCCGCCGGAACGGTTGTTGATGCCTCGTCCCTTTTGGCGGTGGCGGCTGCACGTGCGTCCTCCCAGAGCATGCTTGCGGAGCTTGATGCCATGGCCGCTGCTGCGGAGCTCGAAGCCGCGGCTGCCCGCTCGGAGTACACCGAGGCGAGGCGTCGTGCCGTCGGTCTGGAGAAGCTCGAAACCCGCCACGACGACGCGTTTGCGGCCTCGGAACTCCGGGCTGAGCAAGGCGCCCTGGACGAGATCGCTTCGGCCGCATGGCATAGGAAGGCCGGCTCATGAGCATGGTTGAAGCGATGGGCCGGATCCAGAGCATTGAGGCGTCGCTGCAGCAGTTGGCGGAGCGGTCTTCGACTGGTGCATCGTCATCTTCGGTCGGCGCAGCGTCGTTCGCGTCGGCCTTGAACACGGCCATGGGAACGTCGGCCACTGCCGGGACTTCCGACGTTGCCAGCCTGCTCTCCGCCGTCGGAAGCACGACGGCGGTTGCGGCTTCTCCTGCTGCGTCCAGCACTGTCGGGGGAGCCACGGGTGACGCCGTGGTTGCTGCAGCCAAGAAGTACATCGGTGTGCCCTACGTGTGGGGTGGCACCAACCCCGCTACGGGCATGGATTGCTCCGGCTTTGTGCAGCGCGTGTTCAAGGACCTGGGCGTTGAGCTGCCCCGGGTGGTGAGCGACCAGATGCAGAATGGCACTCCTGTTGCTTCCCTCGCTGAAGCCAAACCCGGGGATCTCCTGGTGAGCTACGGCGGCGAACATATCTCCATCTACCTGGGCAATGGCAAGGCCATCGATGCCCCCGTGCCCGGACAGACCATCCAGATCCGTGATGCGTGGGAGAAATACTCCAACCTCACGTCCATTCGCAGGATCGTCCCGGCCGGGGGTGCATGATGCAGGTGGTTGGCGGATGCGTTTTGCGTGTTTCCTTGGCCGCGGCTCCGGGTGTTGCGGACGTTTCAGGAACTGGGTCCTTCGATGCCGTCCTGGGCGGGATGCTGGAGCCGGGGTCGGGTGTTGCGGCCTCGCCTGCTGACCAATTCGACGGTTCGCTGCAGGGTGTGCCGGGCGCCCGGCATGATCTGCAGCTGGGCATCGAATGGGAGGCGTCTGTTGCCGAATTCGTGGAGCCATCTGCTGCCGGATCGCCATCGCTCGGCCATTTAGACGACTCGCTGCGGGTTAGACGACTCCTGCCGTCTAACCCGCAGCAAGGCATCGAAACGGAGGGACTATCCACGGGTGTGCCCGTGCCGCTGGCTGCGGGAGCACGTGACGGGGTTGGTTTAGCCGGGGCTGTGACTGGCCAGTTCGTGGGTTCGCTGCAGGGTGTGCCGGGCGCACGGCATGATCCGCAGCCAGGCATCGAACCGGAGCAGCGTGTTGCGGCGGCTGGGGAGTCCTTGGCTGTCGGATCGCCGGGCACGTCGTCCAGCCGTTTAGACGACTCGCTGCCCATTCGACGCTTCCTACCGTCTAACACGCAGCAAGCCATCCAAATGGGCGGTCGAGTTGCCCTGCGCCCGGGCATTGCCGGCGGGGATCCCGTGGCCGGAGGTGGCCAAGATGACGCCGAGGCCACCGGGGCAGGCTCCACTTCGGGTACCGCTGGCGGCGGGTACGTAACCGGTCCGGACGCGGGTTCCGTCCAACTTTCGTCCGGCCAGTTCGTGGGTTCGCTGCCGGGTGTGCCGGGCGCACGGCATGATCTGCAGCAAGGCACCGAACAGGGGCAAAGTGTTGCGGGGTCCGGGGAGTCCTTGGCTGTCGGTTCGCTGGGCACAGCGTCCGGCCGTTTAGACGATTCCCTGCCCATTCGACGTTTCCTACCGTCTAACACGCAGCAGGGCATCGAATCGGTGGGGGCCTCGTCGGAGGTACCCCTTGCCGCAGTTACAGGAGCACCGGCCGGGCCGGGCTCAGCCGAAGCCGTGACGGGCCAGTTCGTGGGTTCGCTGCAGGGTGTGCCGGGCGCGCGGCATGATCTGCAGCAGGGCATCGAATCGGAGCAGAGTGTTGCGGGGTCTGGGGAGTTCTTGGCTGTCGGTTCGCTGGGCACAGCGTCCGACCGGTTAGACGACACCCTGCCCATTCGACGTTTCCTACCGTCTAGCACGCAGCAAGGCATCGAATCGGTGCGCTCAGCTCCAAGCAACCCTGCGCCCGGCGTCCCTCAGCCCGCCACACCGGGAGCCGACGCAGCAGCGCTGCCCGGCGCCGCCGTCGTACCTCATGCCCAACTGCACGTCAGCGCGCAAGCCGCGCCGCCGCCAGCTGCGCAGCCCCTGCCCCAGCCCGCAACCCCGCCCCAGCCCCTGGCCCACCAGCTCACCCAACCCCTGTTCGCGCTGGCCTCGGCCAAGCCGGGGGAGCACGTGATGACGCTGCGGGTTTCGCCGGAGGACCTGGGGCCGCTGACGGTGCGTGCGCACATCGACGGCTCGGGTGTGCGGATCGAGCTGTTCGCCGCTGGGGACGCGGGACGGGAAGCAGTCCGCCACGTGCTGCCGGAACTGCGCCGCGGACTGGAGGATTCCGGGGCGAGCCTGAGCCTGTCGTCGCAGAACAGCCCACAGGACGCACGCGCGGACACCAGCCCCGACAACAGCCCGGACCCCGGACGAGGCCAGCGCGAGCCGCGCCAGGCGGAGGCCCAGACGCTGGGACCGCGCAAAGCAGTCGCAGGCGAATCCCCCGAAGTCCGGGAGACAAGACCAACCACCAACCGGCTCGACATCCTCGTCTGACGTGAAGGAGAGAACAGCGTGACCATCCAAGCCATACCCAGTGCGGTCCAGACCGGCGCCGGCCAAACGGCAAAAACCCCTGTCCAAGCGATGGATTCCGAGGTCTTCATGCAGTTGCTGGTGACTCAGTTGCGGTACCAGGATCCCAGCGCGCCCATGGATACCAACCAGATGATGAGCCAGTCGGTCCAGCTGTCCATGATGGAGAAAATGACTGAGCTCACCGCGGGTTCCAAGGAGAGCTTTTCCCTGCAGATGCGCACGGCGGCTGCCCAGATCATTGGGACCCAAGTGAGCTACACCCTGGCAGACGGCACCAAAGGCCACGGCGTGGCAAGCTCCGTGTCCTTTGCCGACGGGGTTCCGCTGGTCAGCGTCGGCGACAAGAAGGTGCCGTTGGACAGCATCACCGGCATCACGGCAAAACCGCCGGCCGCCTAAAGCACAGCACACACCCAGACCCCGAAGAAAGGCAACACCATGCTCCGTTCGCTGTACTCCGGAATTTCCGGCCTCCGCGCCCACCAGACCATGCTCGACGTCACCGGCAACAACATTGCCAACGTCAACACCACGGGCTTCAAGTCCTCGTCCGCGCAGTTCCAGGACACCCTGTCCCAGCTGACCCAGGGCGCCGCGGCACCGCAGCCCGACGCAGGCGGCTCCAACCCGGCACAGGTGGGGCTGGGTGTCAGGGTGGCCGGCGTAAGCACAAACTTTGGCCAGGGCTCATCGCAGAGCACGGGCCGCGGCACGGACCTGATGATTTCGGGTGAGGGCTTCTTCGTCACGGCGAAGGGAACCCAGCAGTTCTACACGCGCGCGGGCAACTTCCAGTTGGATGCCGCGGGCCGTTTGACCACGCCCGACGGCGGCATCCTCCAGGGCTGGTCCGTCACCAATGGCGCGTTGAACGTTGGCGGACTCACGGGGCCGATCACCTTGTCCCCGAACACGACGGCTCCGGCAGTGGCAACCACCTCGGCAGCGCTCGGCGGGAACCTGCCGTCCGACGCAGCAGTGGGCACGTCGTTGGAGCGCCAGGTCAAGGTATTCGACGGCAACGGTGCAGAGCGGGCCCTCACCCTCACCTTCAGCCGCACGAACACCGGCTGGAGCGTAGCGGGAGCCGATGCGAACGGGGCAACCGGTTCGGGCAACCTCACGTTCGCCAACGGTGCACTGACCTCCGGCGGTTCGTTGAACGTGGGTGGGATCAGCGTAGATCTGGGCGCAGTCACCGGGTTCGCGCAGATGAGTACGCTGACGGTCTCGGGCCAGAACGGGGCGGAGGCCGGCAAGCTTGAGTCGTTCACCCTTGCTGCCGACGGTTCCTTGGTGGGTGCCTTCAGCAACGGCAGCACACAGGTCCTGGCAAAGGTGGCCTTGGCGAAGTTCACCAACGCCGAGGGCCTGGAGAAGGCGGGTGGCTCGTCGTACGTTGCCACGGCCAACTCGGGCGCGGCCCAGCTCGGCGTTCCCGGCGACGCAGGCCTGGGTTCCCTCAGCTCGGGTTCCCTTGAGATGTCCAACGTGGACCTGTCCCAGGAGTTCACCAACCTGATCGTGGCCCAGCGCGGCTTCCAGGCCAACGCCCGCATCATCACCACCTCGGACGAGGTCTTGCAGGAGCTGAGCAACCTGAAGCGCTAAACCCCCAACCCCCTAACGCCACGCCCATCCCGGCCGACAGTAGGAGGTACAGCCACCCCAAGCCAAAGCAGAACACACATGATCGTCGTCACTCGCCTTAACGGCACACGCTTCGCCGTCAATCCGGACATCCTGGAGCGGATCCACGAAAGTCCGGATACGCACTTGGTGACGCTCGACGGCGCCGCTTACGTCGTGCGCGAATCGCTGGTTGAGGTGGTGGAACTGATCGCGGAGTACCGGGCGGGTGTGCTCCGACGGGCACAAGACCTGCCGAGGGTGAGCGGATACCCGCTAAGCCTGGTGCCACCGGCTGCCACAGAACCGGAAAACCCCACCGACCCCCGAAACGGAAGATAGCCCCGTGACAATCATCGGCCTGCTGCTCGCCTTTGCCTCCGTGGTGGTCATGGTCACCCTGGAACACGCCAACCTGATGTCCCTGCTCCTTCCGGCGCCCATGGTGCTGGTGTTCGGAGCTACCATCGCCGTGGGGTTGGCCGGCAATACCCTCCCGGACGTCATCCAGTCGTTCAAGCAGGTTCCCAAGGTCTTCATGGGCAAGCCCGCGAAGGCCAGCGCGAGCATCGACGAACTGGTTCGTCTGGCGGAGAAGGCCCGCAGCGATGGACTCCTGTCCCTGGAAGAGGAAGCCAACAACGCCAAGGACCCGTTCCTGGCACGTTCCCTCCAAAACATCGCGGACGGCACGGACGCCGAGGAACTCCGCCTCCTCATGGAGGACGAGATCGATACCCGCATGCGCGCCGACCACGTGGCCTCCAAGTTCTTCGCGGCCCTGGGTGGATACGCGCCAACCATTGGCATCATCGGCACCGTGGTGTCGCTGACCCACGTGCTGGAGAACCTGTCTTCGCCGGACCACCTCGGCCCGATGATCGCCGCCGCGTTCGTCGCCACTCTTTGGGGACTGCTGTCCGCGAACTTCATCTGGCTGCCGATCAGCTCCAAGCTCAAGCGCCTTTCCGAACTCGAGATCGAGCGGATGACCCTGCTCATGGAAGGGTTGCTTGCGGTCCAGAACGGCACCCAGCCGCTGCTCCTGGCAGAGCGCCTTCGCGCCATGGTCCCGGCGGATCCCAAAGCCAAGTCCAAAGATGCGAAGGACAAAACGAACGACGGCGGCAAGACCGGCAAGCTGACAGCGTCCAGGGCAGCATGAGGTCGCGCAGGAAACGTGGCGCGCAGCTCGAAGAGCACCACGTCGACGAACGCTGGATGGCCTCCTACATGGACATGGTCACGGTGCTCATGTGCATGTTCATCGTCCTTTTCGCCATGTCTTCCGTGGACCAGATCAAGTTCGAGAAGCTCCGCAATTCCCTGGCCACGGGTTTCGGAACCGAGATCAGCCAGAAGGTGGACACCGCCAGTGGCGTGGTGGTCCCGGGTGAGCTGACCACCGCCAAAGGCGAGGGTTTCTCGCCGTTGGACCTTGCCACGGAGGAGGTCAACAAGCTCACTGCATTGCAGGGAGCCATGCAGGGCCAACTCCAGTCCGCGGGCCTGGATAAGAACGTGGAGTTCGTGGTGGGGGAGCGCGGCCTCACGGTGAAGCTTGTGGGCTCGCAGACCTTCTTCCAACCGGATATGCCGGACCTGACTCCAAAGGCCGTGCAGATCCTCAACGCGATCGCGCCCACGGTGGTTGGTTCCGGCCTTGAAGTGATGATCGAGGGCCATGCAGCCAAGGGATACACGGCTTACGCGTCGACGTGGGAACTTTCCGCTGCGAGATCCGTGAACGTACTCCGGTACTTCGTGGACCAGTCCGGAATGCCGCCGGACCGCATTGGGGCTGTGGCGTTCGGTGCGGCCCGGCAGGTCACGGATGATTCCACGGAGGAGCTCATGGAGCTGAACCGGCGCGTGGACGTGGTGCTCGTGTCCAACCGTCCGGAGGACATCCGGGCGTTGATCCCGCAGGCCATTGAGGCGCAAACCCACGACTCGGCGGCAGCGGCCAAAGCCGCGAAATAGCCCGACGAAGAATAGCCTTACGCCGGCAACTTAACGGCCGATAGTGCCATCCGTGGGAGAACAAGAAGGCCGCCAACGCGCCGTGGACGTCTATGACTTCCGCAGGCCCACAACCCTCCCGCGTCAGCACAGCCGTGTCCTGGAGGTCGCCTTCGAGACGTTCGCCCGTCAGTGGGGCACGCAGCTCACGGCCAAGGTCCGGTTGAAGTCGACGGCCACCCTGGAACAGCTGAGCATGCAGAGCTACGACGAGTACTCCGCCTCGCTTCCCTCCGTCACGTCCATGGTGTTGTGCCGCATCGAAGACAGTGATTCACGGCTGGTGATCCAATTCCCGGCCACCGCTGCGTTGTCCTGGCTCAGCCGCATGCTGGGTGGATCCGCGGACGCAACGGTTCCGGAGCGCAAGTTCACCCAGATCGAGCATGCCCTGATCTCCCGCATGGTGGAGGAGGTCCTCGAGGACCTGAAATACTCCCTCGGCAACCTCCTGACGCAGTCCGTCACCATGGATGGGATCCAGTACAACTCCCAGTTCGCCCAGGCAGCTGCGCCGTCCGAGCTGATGATCGTCGCGACCTTCAGCGTGAATGTCGGCGAGACCCAGTGCGCATCCACCCTCGCTGTTCCCGCCGACGTCCTGCTCACAAAGCTTGGCGACGTGAACCCCACCGTCCACAGCATCGACAACGAGGCACTGGTCCGGACCCAACTCGCGCAAGTGCCAGTCGACGTCGCCATCCAACTGACGCCCGCCCAGGTGACTCCCGCGCAGATCCTGGCGCTCGCCGTCGGCGATGTCCTGCCGCTGCCGCACCTGGAGAACCGGCCGTTCGACGTCGCCATCAACGGCACCCGCCTGGCTACCGCAGCCGCCGCCAGGCACGGCTCCCGCGCCGCCGCCGTCATAGTCACAACCGAGGAGCACCAGCGATGAGCATCACCCTGACCCTGCAGGAAGCCGCAGCCGAGCGTCTGGCCCAGCACCTGCCGAGCTCTTCACTGTTGCAGGTGGCGGGGATTGTCCCGGCTGCATCCGCGGCCGGCCATGCCTCGCCAGCAGTGACCGCCACTTTCGTCGGTGCGTCCACGGTCGATTTCGCGCTCCTGCTGGTGGACAACTCCTTCCTCGCCGCTGCCGGCGGCGCCGTTCCGGGCGCCCAGTTCTCTGCCGGCGACGTCCTCCGTCCCGCCCTTGAGCAGGCAGCGTCAGCGTTCGACGCCGGTGTGCTGGGAGAGTTGCGGGAGGAAGACGCGGCCGGGCTGCTGGCCGATCCCGAGACTATCGTTTTCGAACTTAACGACGGCGATGCTCCGTTTGGTTGGTTCGCCGTCCGCGTGCGGAACAACGACGCCGGTCCCTCCCGCGGTGGGCAGGATGACCTGGGTGCCCGCCTGGGCCTCATCAGCAACGTGGAGATGGCCTTGACCGTGGAGATCGGCCGTACGCGGATGTCGGTGCGGGATGCCCTCGCGCTCGAGCCGGGCAAAGTCATCGAACTGGACCGCTCGGCCGGCGCTCCCGCGGACGTGTTGCTCAACGGGCGCCTCATTGCCCATGGCGAGGTTGTGGTGGTGGACCAGGACTACGCCGTCCGGATCACCCGCATCCTGGATGGGGCAGAGGGAACCTTCTAGTGGATTCATTCATCCTCGGGCTGCGGGTGATCGTGGCCCTCGGCGCAGTGCTGGCGGTGATTTGGCTCCTGCAGCGCCGGCTCGGCAAGGGCAAGGGCCGGCGTCGTGCTGATTCCACCCTGACGGTGGTGAGCCGCCAGGCCGTGGGCCAGAAGGCTTCCGTGGTGGTGGTCGACGCCGGGGACAAGAGATTCCTGTTGGGCGTCACGGAGCACAATGTCACGGTCCTCCACAGCAGCGATGCTCCCGTGGTGGCCACCGACGTCGTCGATTCCAAGCCACAGCAGCTCATCGAGGAACAAAGCTTCGCGCAACTTTTCCGGCAGGCCTCCGGGGATCCGGTGCCCCGGACCGAACTGGTCACCGGGCAGATTCCCGTGGTCCGTCGTCGGGCCGAGCTGCACAGGCGGACGCCAGCCCAGGACCACCCGCTGCACGGTTCCATCCTTTCCGCGTCCACGTGGCGGCAGGCCTCCGATGCCTTCAGGGGACGCCGCAATTGATCCGTTCCGCTGATCCGGGAGTCACGGGCGTTGGCCCGCGGACGTCCCGGGCATGGCTTGTGCTGCTGTGGGCACTCGTGCTCACAGCCGTCTTGTTGTGGCTCGGAACAGCGGCACACGCGGCACCGATCGACCCCACGCAGCCCAGCCCGCCCACGCCCCCGGCGGCTCCGGAATCCGGTGGCAGCGTCAGCATCAACATCAATGGCCTGGACGGAACTCCGTCTTCAGCCGTGGTTACGCTCATCGGGATCACCCTGTTGTCCGTGGCTCCGGCATTGCTTTTGATGATGACGTCCTTCACCAAGATCTTCGTGGTGCTGGCCATGACCCGGAACGCCTTGTCCCTCCCGGCGATCCCGCCCAACCAGGTCTTGGCCGGGCTGGCGTTGTTCCTGTCGCTGTTCGTGATGTGGCCAGTTGTTTCGGACATCAACACGGTGGCGGTGCAGCCCTACCTGAACGGCGGACTGGACTTCAACGGAGCCATGTCCGCGGGCTGGACGCCGCTGCAGCACTTCATGCTCGCCCACACCCGGGAAGAGGACATCGCCCTCATGACGCGGGCTGCCAATATGGAGAACCCGGCCAACCCAGAGGCCGTCCCGCTGCAAACCTTGGTCCCGGCATTCATGATCTCCGAGCTCCGGGCTGCGTTCATCATCGGCTTCGTGATCTTCATTCCCTTCCTGGTGATCGACCTTGTGGTCTCGGCCGCGCTGATGTCCATGGGCATGATGATGCTTCCGCCGGTCATGATCTCTTTGCCCTTCAAGATCCTGCTTTTTGTCTTGGTGGATGGCTGGGGCCTGGTGATCACGTCCTTGATCCAGAGTTATTCGAGCGGCTGATGGATACCAACGCAGTCCTGGACATTTGCCTCCAGGCCATGATTGTTGCCGCCAAACTGGCCGCGCCCACGCTGGTCACCGCGTTGGTGGTGGGCTTGGCGATCTCCCTCCTGCAGTCCATCACGCAGCTGCAGGAAGCCACGCTGTCCTTCGTCCCGAAAGCCGTTGCGGTGGCCATCGCCCTGGTGGTGTGCGGCCATTGGATGATCTCGGAAATGGTCACCTTCACCAACGAGCTCTTCACCCGCATCCCCGGACTGATCGGTGGCGCGTGAGGTGGACATCCCCATCGACCAGTCGTGGATCCAGGTCCTGCTGCTGGCATCGGTCCGCATGACAGCCTTCCTGGTGGTGGCTCCACCGTTCGCGCACCATGCCATCCCGGCCAGGATCAAGGCGATGCTGGGCATCGGCCTTGGTTTGGCGGTCTCGCAACGGCTCTCCGCGGACACCATCCCCAAGGACACCGCGGGGTTCATCACCGCCGTCATCCTGGAACTGGTCACGGGCCTGGTGCTCGGCTTCCTGGTGATGGCTGTGTTCGCCGCCATCCAATCCGCGGGCAGCCTGATCGATCTCTTCAGCGGCTTCCAGATGGCCCAGGCCTTCGATCCCCAAATGATGGTCAACGGCGCCCAGTTCACCCGCTTATTCCAAATGGCTGCCCTTGCGCTGCTCTTCGCTTCCGACGGTTACCAGCTGGTCATTGGCGGCCTCACCGGCAGCTTCAACGCTTTGCCGCTCGCCGGCGGCATCGACCTCAGCAAGCCAGTGGATGCCATGGTGGGGGCCATCACCGGGATGTTCATTTCCGCCGTGCAGATTGCGGGTCCGCTGCTGGTGGTACTGGTACTGGCCGACGTCGGACTCGGTCTCCTCACCCGCGTGGCGCCGGCCCTGAATGCCTTTTCGCTCGGTTTCCCGCTGAAGATCTTCATCACCCTCGCGCTGGCCGGCTTCCTGTTCCTGGCCCTTCCGCGTCTCGTTGCAAGCCTGGCCGAGTTGGCCGCACGGACTGTCCTGGGGGTGGGCTAGTGGCGGATTCACAGGAGAAAACCGAACAAGCCACGGACAAACGCATGCGCGAGGTCCGTGCGAAGGGCCAGCTCTCCAGGTCGCAGGACCTCATGGCCTGGCTTGCCGTGGGCGGCGCCGCGGCGATGCTTCCGGCCACCATCGAGCACGCATCCAACGCCGCCGTGGACCAACTCTTCACCGTCAAGAGCGTCATGAGCGATCCTGACCCCGCCAAGGCAGTGGCTGCGCTCGAAGCCGGTCTGGGGTCCCTCGCCGGGATCCTTGGCCCGTTGCTCCTGGTGGTCACGGTGGTGGTCCTCGCCGGTTCCGCACTGCAGGGTGGCATCCGCTTCAAGAAGTTCCGCCCCGAGTTTGAGCACTTCAACCTGCTCGCCGGCTTCAAACGGATGTTCGGTGCCCAGGCACTCTGGGGAGGCGTCAAAGCGTTGCTGAAGACCGCCGTCGTGGGTCTTGTCCTGTACACAGTGATCCAGGGGCTGATGCCCGTGCTCCTGACCGCCGGAGGACTGCCGGTGGCCGGCGTGCTTGCGGCGGCTGCGGGCGGCATCGGGGCGCTCATCCAGTTCGCCGTGGTGGCCGGGCTCATTCTGGCCGCGGCCGACATCTTCGTTGTGATGCGCCGCAACCGCAAGAAGACCCGGATGTCCAAGAAGGAAGTCCAGGACGAGAACAAGAACACCGACGGCGACCCGCTGGTCAAGTCCCACCGGCGATCACGCCAGCTGAGCATGAGCCGCAACCGCATGATCGCTTCGATCGCGGACGCCGACGTCGTGCTGGTGAACCCGACGCACGTGGCAGTTGCGTTGAAGTACGACGCCGGCAAATCGGCGCCTCGCGTCGTGGCGAAAGGCGCGGGTGTCATCGCCGCCAGGATCAGGGAAGAAGCCGAGAACAAGGGAGTGCCCATGGTCCAGGACATTCCTTTGGCACGCGCCGTCCATGCGGCCTGCGAGCTGGGGCAGGAAATCCCCGTGGAGCTGTACCGCGCCGTGGCTGCCGTCCTCGCGTTCGTGATGTCGCTCAAGACCCGGGGAACAGCACGGGGAATCCATCGCATGAAGGAGAGTTTCCAGGCATGAACAACAAGTTCGCCCGGCTTTCAGTGCCCGTAGGAATCGTAGCGATCGTGCTGCTGTTGGTGGTTCCCCTGCCCGCGCCGTTGTTGGACTTCCTGATCGTGTGCAACATCCTGTTGGCGTTGCTCATCCTGCTCACCAGCATGTTCGTGAAGAAGCCGCTGGATTTCTCCGTCTTCCCATCGCTGCTGCTCGTGGCCACGCTGTTCCGATTGGGCCTCAACGTTGCCTCCACCAGGTTGGTCCTGGGGCAGGGGTTCGCCGGCCAGGTCATCGAGGCCTTCGGCAAGGTCACTGTTGGCGGATCGTTGATCATCGGTGCCGTCGTGTTCCTGATCCTGGTGGTCATCCAGTTCGTAGTGGTCACCAAGGGTGCCGAACGCGTGGCCGAGGTCGGGGCGCGCTTCACCCTCGACGCCATGCCCGGCAAACAGATGGCCATTGATGCGGACCTCAACGCAGGGCTCATTACGGACGCCGAAGCCCGGAAACGCCGGGCCGAGGTTTCTGCGGAGGCCGACTTCTATGGGGCCATGGATGGTGCTTCCAAGTTCGTCAAAGGCGATGCCATCGCGGGCATCATCATTATCATCATCAACTTCGTGGGCGGCATCGCCATCGGTGTGCTGCAGCGTGGGCAAGAAGCCGTCGACGCCCTGAATACCTATGGCCTGCTGACTATGGGCGATGGCCTGGTCACCCAGATTCCGGCACTCCTCATGGCCGTTTCCACGGGCATGATCGTCACCCGCTCCAACGCCGAGGAGGACATGGGCCGGACGGCGTCCTCGCAGCTGATGCAGTCGCCCAACGCCCTGCTGATCGCGGGCCTCGCCGCTGCGAGCATGGCCGTTATTCCCGGCATGCCCATCCTTCCGTTTCTCCTCGTTGCAGCTTTGCTGGTGATCGCATCGCGTCGTGTGGCGTCGCAGCAAAAGGCGGCCGCGGCAGCGCAGGCAGCGGACAGCGCCGCGGAGGCGGCCGAGGAAGACCCCAATGAACGGCTCATGGAAGACATGCGCGTCCATCCGGTGGAAATCCTGTTGGCCCCTGACCTGGTGGACATCGTCTCGGGCGCTTCCGACGATCTCCTTGCCCGGGTCCGCTCACTTCGGCACAAGATCGCCATGGAACTCGGGCTCGTGGTCCCGCCGGTCCGGACTCGCGATGCCATGGAGCTGCCGCCTTCCACCTATGCCATCCGCATAGCCGGCGTCGAAGCCGGAAGGGGAGTGGCGCCGTCGGGCAAGCTCCTGGCCCTTGGCGAGTTCCTGGACGCCCTGCCCGGAACCGCAACAGTGGAACCCGTGTTTGGCCTGAAGGGCAAGTGGGTGCCCACCGAGATGAGGCACAGCGCCGAAATGACGGGTGCCACGGTGATCGACCGCGTTTCCGTGCTGGTCACGCACCTCTCCTCCATCATCAGCGCCAACGCCGCACGCCTGCTGACCCGGGAAGACGTCCGCGTGCTCACCGAAGGCGTCCGCAAGCAAAGCCCGTCCGCAGTGGAGGAACTCACGCCTGGACTGCTCTCGCTTGCCGAAATCCAGCGTGTCCTGGAAGGCCTCCTCGACGAGCAGGTTCCCATCAACGACCTCCCGCGCATCTACGAGGCACTCGCACTGCGGGCCAAGGTGTCCACAGATCCCGAGGCGCTGATCGAGTCCGCACGGCACGCCCTGGGCCCCGTGCTGGCCACCAAGTACCTCGATGGTTCCGTGCTCCCCGTGGTGATGATCGATCCGCTGCTGGAGCAGTCGATGTTGGAGGATATGCGGCCGGCCGAGGGCGGCGCCCAGATCGTGATGGGGCAGGCAAAGCTCGACGGCGTGCTGAACTCCCTTAAGTCGGCCCTCGACGGCGCCGCTGCTACTGGACGGCAGGCGGTCCTGGTCTGCGCTCCGGCCTTGCGTCCGGCGATCCGTCGCCTCGTGGCGGCTCCCGACGGCGGCGTTCCTGTCCTTTCGTACAGGGAAGTGACCTCGGCCAACATCCGGATCGAAACCGTGGGGGTGGTGCGCTATGCAGAAGCGCTACAAGCTTAGGGGCGTGTCCCTGGACGCCATCCGCGAGAAGGCGCTGCAGCAATATGGACCCGGCGCGCGGATTATTGCCGCCGAGAAGGTCACCAATCCCGGGATTGTTGGGTTGTTCGCCGCTGCCCGCTTCGAGGCCACGGTGGAGGTGGGGGAGGTGCCGGTTGTCGGCAAGGAGCCGATAGCCGCTGCTCCCTCTGTTGCTCCCACTGCCGCCCACGAGTTGCACGGTCCGGCCATCGCCGCCCTCCTCGAACGTGCCGACGCGGCGGAACTGGAACTGCACAAGCCCGCTCCCGTCTCCACGGCATCGCCCGACTTTGCGGGCCTGTTGGAGCAGCTTGGCAAGGAACTCGAAGCCAGCCCGGTTGCTGCACCCTCTGTACCTGTACCGCTCACCGGTGCCGGCAACCTCGTGATTCTTCTCGGCCTCGGCGACGACGCGCTCGGACCCGCGCTGGAAATGTCCATCGCCGCGGGTGGTTCGGATGTCCGCACCGCCGGGGAGTTGAGCGCCTTCGGTCACCTGCACGTTCAGGGGCGCCAAAGTGCGACGGCGGCGCGCGCCCAGGCGGTGCTCACTGGCCAGGGCGTCGTGGTCGCCTATGGGTTGGGCGCGGCGCGTGATGTGCCGGCACATGCTGCCCACATCGCTGGCTTGTCGGCCGACCAGCTTTGGGTGGTGGTGGATGCCCGGCGCAAGGCCGAGGACACGGTTGCATGGGTGCAGGCGCTTCAATCGTTGCTCGATCACGGGGTTGTTGGCGTCACGGCGCTCGCCGTCATCGGTGCGTCGGAAACGGCCAGCCCGGAAACCGTCGATGTGCTGGGCATCCCCGTGGGTTGGGTGGACGGCAAGCCCGCAAGCACGCCCGTCCTCGGAAAGGTACATTGAATTCATGCTGGTACTGACGCGCAAGCCGGGCGAAAAGATCATGATTGGCGACGATATTGTCATCACCGTCATGGAGGGCCGTGGCGACGGTGTCCGGATCGGAATCGAAGCTCCCCGGGGGGTGTCCATCCAGCGCAGCGAAGTGGTGGAGGCGATCGCTGCTGCCAACCTCGCGGCAACCCAGGCTGGCCCCGAAGCAGAAGAACTCCTGGCCGCCCTCCGCCCACCAACCCCCCAAACCCCCTGACGCTCTCTCACGAAACTGCCCCTTCACCCCAACGCTCTCTCACCAACTGGCTTGTGGCCGCGGGATCAGTGAGCGAGGGTCGCCGGGAAGGGGCGTTTTCGTGAGAGGGGATCGGCCGGGGGGAGGGGGCTAGGGGAGGCCGAGGAAGTCCCGGAGCGATGGGAGCGCGGCAGCATGGACTGCGGCCAGGGCCCGTTGGATGTTGGCTTCGCGCGTCACCAAAGCCAGCTCGTCAGCGCCAGGGACATCCACAACAGGTCCATCGGCGAGGGCGGAAACGTTGGCGTCGATTGCTTCGTCAATTGATTCCACGAGTGAAATCATCGCCTCGCGGTGTTCGCCCAAAAGTCCAGCCCAAACACCCGGCGGCGCAATTCGAACCAATGAAGGCAAAGTTAATTGATCAGGCGCCTTCCATTCGGCGGCCAAAGCAGAAGCCTCGACACCCCGGGCCAGGGATTCAAATCGGAGATTCTCCAGGACTTTTTCGAGCTCGGACGCAGTGAAGTTGAGCCGGTGCCAATGACCGGCGTGCAGGTGCAGAAGCTGCGTTTCGAGCAGGAAAAGCAGGAAATCGAGTCGCCCGCGCTCGCGCCACAGCGTTGCCGATAGCTCGTCCGCCCCCACGGTTCCCCAATCCATTGATGGCCAGCAAAATCACGTTTCAGCAGGCTTTTGAGTTTCTTGTGTCGAGCGTACACGCAGAGACGTTTTCAGGTGGTATGTTCACTGAACACGTACCTGAAACGAAGTCCCAAATCGTCGCTGTGATTGGTCTCTAGGCGCCGTCCGGAATTTGCGGTCAAAGGTTATGGCAACTCAATAATCCGGTCTCATGGGGGGACTTAAATTTGAATCGCGAACAGCGCAACGAGTTGGTGTTGCAGCACCTTCCGCTCGTTGGTTACTTGGTCTCTGACCTTTGCGCGCGCGCATCTCATTTGTCGCGCGATGATTTTGCTTCCGTGGGTTCCCTGGCGCTCATTACTTCAGCTGATTCCTTTGACCCGGATCTTGGCGTCCCCTTTGGCGCATTTGCCCGCCGTCGCATCATCGGTGCGTTCGCGGACGAGATGCGTGCCGGGGACTGGGCCACGCGCTCCGCCCGCAAGCGCATGAAGGAAACAATGGCCATCCAGGAGACCCTCACGGGTGCCCTGGGCAGGAACCCCAGCATCGCCGAAATGGCATCGGCGCTCGGTGTCGAGCGAAGCCACGTCGAGGCCGCCATGGCCGACGCCGCAAGGACGTTGACGTCACTGGACGAGGTGGTCGTGGACACGGTGGCGTCAGTCACGCCGTCTCCGGAAAACTCCGTGCTGGCCGATGAACGCATCAAATACCTGCGTGCCGCCGTCGACGCTTTGCCGGAGAAGATGCGCTTCGTCATCCAGGAAATCTATTTGGCGGGCCGCTCCGTGAAGGAACTCGCCGAGGAGTTGGGTTCCACGCACGCTGCGGTATCCCAGCAGCGCGCCGAAGGCATCCGCCTCATGCGCGATGGCCTGGCCACCCACTATGCAGACAACCCGGACAGGGCCTTCGAACCCGAATCGCGCATCACCGCCCGGCGCCGGAACGACTATCTTTCCGCGTTGGCCACTGCCACCACTGGCGGAATCACCCGCACGTTGGGCCTCGGTTCCACGCTCAACCAGGCCGTCTAAACAGGAGGAAGCCCGGGCCGCGTGAGTGGCCCGGGCTTCCTGCGTTACGGCTACTGCGCCTTGGGAACGCCTCGAAGTACGACGGCGGCAAGCACTGCCGCTCCGGCCATCAGTACCAGCCCAATCGCCGCGGTGATGTGGACGCCCGATTCGAAGGCAACCCGTGCGGCCTGGGTCAACGCCTCCGACAGTGGGGCCGGGAGGGCTGCAGCCGCATCTACGGCTCCAGCCAGCGTTTCCCCTGACTTGCCCGCAGCCTCGGCGGACACACCGTCCGGAATCACGAGGTTTTGCTGGTACGAGGCCGTGAGGATGGAGCCGAGCACAGCTGTCCCCAGCAAGGAACCGAGTTCGTAACCGGTCTCGGAGATCGCCGAGGCGGCTCCGGACTTGTCGGCCGGAACGGAAGCCAGGATGAGGTCGTTGGAGATGGTCTCCGCCGCTCCTACCCCCACGGCCAGGACGGTCAATGCGGACAACAGGAACACGGGTCCGGTTCCATGGTCGCCCGCCATGGCCACGAAGTAACCAACGGCGCTGAGCGAGAGTCCGCCGGCAACCACGTAGCCCGGGCGGATGCGCTTGACCAGTGGCACCACCAAGAGGCCGGCCACCACTGTTGCCAGGAGCGCGGGAATCATCGCGATCCCGGCCTCCATGGGGGACTGCCCTTCCACCAACTGCAGGTGCTGGGCGAAGAAGTAGATGAACCCGGTCATGGAGAACAGGGACAACACGTTTGCCACGATCGCCGTGCTGAACACTTTGTTGCTGAACAATCGGACGTCCAGCATCGGACCTGAAAGCTGTTGCTGCCGACGCACAAAGAACACACCCATGAGCAGGCCGAAGGTCATGAACGCCGCCGCCGAAGGGCCAAAGCCGTGCACGGCGAATTCCTTGATCCCGTACACAAAGGGGGCCATGGTCAGAACGGACAGGGCAATGCTCGGGACATCCACGCGGCCCGGGTTGGCATCCTTGGATTCGGGAATGAGTACCCGCCCAAAGGCAAGCAGGGGCAGCAGCAGGAACGTCGCCACGAGGAACACGGCACCCCACCAGAAGTGCTCCACCAGCCAGCCACCGAAGATCGGGCCCAGGGCGGCGCCACCGGAGAACCCGGCAGCCCAGACGGCGATTGCGAGCCGGCGACGGTTCGGGTCGGTAAAGATGTTCCGGATCAGGGACAGCGTGGAGGGCATCAGCATGGCGCCGAAGACACCAAGTGCGGCGCGTCCGGCAATCAACCATTCCGCCGACGGCGCGAACGCTGTAGCAGCCGACACCGCCGCGAAACCCGTGCTGCCGATCAGGAGCAGCCGCCGTCGTCCGATCCTGTCGCCGAAGTTGCCCATGGAAACCAGCAACGCCGCCAGGACCAGCGGATAGGCGTCCACGATCCACAGGAGTTGGATGCCTCCGACGTCCAGTGAACGGGCGATTTCCGGCAGGGCAAAGGTGAGCGCGGTGTTGTCGACGGCCACCAGCAGCACCGGGAACATCAGCAGTGCCAGGGCCGTCCAGTCGCGCCACGGTGCAGTCTTGCCCGGGACCGGGCGCACGGAGGAACGGGGAGCGTGGGTTGAGGACGGCGAGAACATGTTTTTTACTGTACCGTCCAGACGGTATAGTTTCAAATACAACCCGACCCAGCTTTAGGGAATGATGGATCCATGCCGCGAAAACCAGTTGCCCGGGATGCTGTCCTGGATGCCTTTGAAGCACTCCTGATCGAAGTGGGGGAGCGTGCTGCCACGCTGGACGCCGTCGCCAAGCGTGCGGGAGTGTCAAAAGGCGGCCTGCTCTACCACTTCCCCAACAAGGAGTCGTTGATCAGCGCGGTGCTGGAACGCCTGGACGAGTTGGCGAAGCAGGACACCGAGCAGATGAAAGCGGCCCCGGATGGTGCGGCTGCCTACTTCATCCGGTCATCCCTCTGGGCGGACACGCCCATGGACCGGGCCTTCGTCGCAGCAACCCGTCTGGCCGAGGTGGCCCACGAAGAAACCCGCCGTCGGTTCGCCGCGATCCAGCAACGGTGGCTGGACGTGCTGGCCGGGGATGTTGGGCCTGAGGTTGCCAAGGCTGTCAGCTATATGGGCGATGGCCTCTATTTCAACGCGATGTTTGAAGGCGGGCAGGAGGCTGGCACTGCAGGGCGGGAGGCCGACGTCGAGGTCCTCCTGACGGTCCTGGATCGCTTGCGGAAGTAGCGCGGCCTTCCATTTGCCGCCGCGCGGCGGTCATAGGACAATTAACAACTGTGGTGCGCCTTTCCGGCGGGCCGCGAACAATTGCATAAAGCCTATGATCTGCGGCGGGAGAGTCCTGCAGTACGAGATGCAGGCGCCGTAGGAGCAAATCCTCCCCAGGAATCTCTCAGGCCCATGCACCGCCGCGGTTAGGCAACTCTGGAAAGCAGCAGGCAACCGGTGCCACGGTTGTTATGCTCACCGACGGTGCAAGCGGCGTTGTGCAGGCAACACGCGGAAACTCTCAGGTCCAATACAGAGCGGGGAGGAACCCGAGCCACTGTGGCGTACCCAAGCGCCGCCCAAGTAATGGAGTTCCTTCGTGACGGTTAGTTCAGCCTCCACCACCTTCGTCGACCGGCATATCGGTGCCCGCCGCCAGGCCGACATTGACACCATGCTCAAGTCGGTTGGATACGACTCCGTGGATTCCCTCGTGGACACCGCGGTTCCCAACGACATCCGCCAGGACGTTGCCCTGACCCTGCAGAACGCGCTGAGCGAAGTTGAGGTCCTTGCAGAGCTCCGCAAGCTTGCAGCGAAGAACAAGACGGCCGTCCAGATGATCGGCCAGGGCTACTTCGACACCATCACGCCCCCGGTGATCCGCCGCAACATCCTTGAATCGCCGGCCTGGTACACCGCTTACACGCCGTACCAGCCGGAAATCTCCCAGGGCCGCCTCGAGGCACTCCTGAACTTCCAGACCATGGTCCAGGACCTCGTTGGCCTGCCCATCGCCAATGCTTCCCTGCTGGACGAAGCAACTGCCGTAGCTGAGGCCGTGCTGATGATGCGCCGCGCCAACAAGAACAAGGCCGCCCAGGACGGCAAAACCGTCCTCGACGCCGATTGCCTGCCGCAGACCATCGCCATCGTGAAGGGCCGCGCCGAGGCTCTTGGCTTTGAAGTCGAGGTGGCGGATCTCGCCAACGGTCTTCCGGAAGGCGCCATCAACGGCGTCGTCCTTCAGCAGCCCGGTGTTTCCGGCCGCGTCTTCGACCACTCCGCCGTGATCGCTGCGGCGAAAGAGCGGGGTGCCCTGGTCACCGTCGCAGCCGACCTCCTCTCGCTCACGCTCATCACTCCTCCGGGCGAGCAGGGCGCTGATATCGCCGTCGGTTCTGCCCAGCGCCTGGGTGTGCCGCTGTTCTTCGGCGGTCCGCACGCCGCGTACATGGCCGTCCAGAAGGGTCTCGAGCGTTCCATGCCGGGCCGTTTGGTTGGCGTTTCCAAGGACGACGCCGGTGTCCCCGCCTACCGCTTGGCGCTGCAGACCCGTGAGCAGCACATCCGCCGCGAGAAGGCCACCTCCAACATCTGCACGGCACAGGCACTCCTGGCGATCGTCGCTTCGATGTACGCGGTGTACCACGGCCCCGAGGGCTTGAAGGCCATCGCCGAGACTGCCCACAACCACGCCCGTACCCTCGCCGCCTCGCTGAAGGCCGCCGACGTCGAGGTCCTCCACGGTTCCTTCTTCGACACCGTCACCGTTCGCGTGCCAGGCCGTGCCGCGGAGCTCGTGGCTGCAGCGGAGGCCAAGGGCATCAACCTGCGCGGCATCGACGCGGACACTGTTGGTATCTCGGTTGATGAAACCACGACGACGGCGGTAGTCGCCGACGTAGCGGCCGTCTTCGGCGCTTCGGTACTCGAGTCCGTGGAAGGCTTCGCACTTGAGGCTTCCGTTGAGCGCTCGAGCGAATACCTGCAGCACCCGGTGTTCAACACGCACCGTTCCGAGACGCAGCTCCTCCGCTACATCCGCAAGCTCTCGGACCGGGACCTGGCCCTGGACCGCACCATGATCCCGTTGGGTTCCTGCACCATGAAGCTCAACGCTACGGCCGAGATGGAAGCCATCTCCTGGCCGGAGTTCGCTTCGATCCACCCGTTCGCTCCGGACTCCCAGACCTCCGGCTGGCGTGAACTCATCGCCGACCTCGAATCCCAGCTGACCGAGATCACCGGCTACGACCAGGTCTCCATCCAGCCGAACGCCGGTTCCCAGGGCGAGCTCGCGGGTCTCCTCGCGATCCGCGGATACCACCACTCCCGGGGCGACCAGCAGCGCAACGTCTGCCTTATCCCGGCGTCCGCCCACGGCACCAACGCGGCCTCGGCCGTGCTCGCAGGCATGAAGGTCGTCGTCGTGGCTACTGCATCTGACGGCACCATCGACCATGCTGACCTGGCTGCGAAGATCGAAGCCAACCGCGACGTGCTCTCGGCCATCATGATCACCTACCCATCCACTCACGGTGTGTACGACGCCGACGTGCGCGAGGTCTGCGACGCCGTCCACGAAGCCGGCGGACAGGTCTACATCGACGGCGCCAACCTCAACGCCCTTGTTGGTCTCGCCCAGCCGGGCAAGTTCGGCGGCGACGTGTCCCACCTGAACCTGCACAAGACCTTCTGCATCCCGCACGGTGGCGGCGGGCCCGGTGTTGGTCCTGTTGCTGCCAAGGCACACCTGGCTCCGTTCATGCCCGGTGACGCCACGTCATGGACCGAAGGCAACGATGTTCCGATCTCGGCTTCGCGCTTCGGCTCGGCCGGCGTGCTGCCGATCTCCTGGGCCTACGTGAAGCTCATGGGCGGCCAGGGCCTCACCGAAGCCACCAAGTCGGCGCTCCTCGCGGCCAACTACATCGCTTCCCGCCTCAACGAGCACTTCCCGGTGCTCTACACGGGCGAAGGCGGACTCGTGGCCCACGAGTGCATCCTGGACCTGCGTGAACTCACTGCCCGTACCGGTGTTACGGCTGAAGATGTGGCCAAGCGCCTCATCGACTTCGGCTTCCACGCACCCACCCTGGCGTTCCCGGTTGCCGGCACACTCATGGTGGAGCCCACGGAGTCCGAGGACCTCGTGGAGATCGATCGCTTCATCGAGGCCATGATCACCATCCGGGCAGAGATCGAGCAGGTTGCGGCCGGCGACTTCTCCGTGCAGGATTCTCCGCTTCGCCGCGCGCCGCACACGGCAGCCGCCGTCGTAAGCTCCGACTGGGACCGCGCCTACCCACGTGAGCAGGCCGCTTTCCCTGTCCACCACCTGAAGCAGGACAAGTACTTCCCGCCGGTAGGGCGCATCGACGGCGCGGCCGGCGACCGCAACCTCGTCTGCTCCTGCCCGCCGATCGAAGACTTCGAGAACTAAGGACTGGTCATGACTGGGAAATTCACAGCCCTCTACGAAGAGCACAAGAAGCTCGGCGCGTCGTTCACCGACTTCGGTGGCTGGCAGATGCCGCTCAAATACACCTCCGAACTGGCTGAACACCATGCAGTCCGGAAGTCCGCAGGCCTGTTCGACCTCTCCCACATGGGCGAAGTCTGGGTTACCGGCCCCGACGCGGCCGCCTTCCTGGACTACGCGCTGGTGGGCAAGATTTCCGCGATGGCTGAGGGCAAGGCCAAGTACTCGCTGATCTGCCAGGAAGACGGCGGGATCATCGATGACCTCATCACGTACCGTCGTGGCCCGGAGAAGTTCCTGGTGGTACCCAACGCCGGCAACGCCGCGGTAGTCGCTGCAGCGCTCCTTGTGCGCGCAGCCGGTTTTGACGTCGTTGTTGAGGATGCCTCTTCCGAGACGTCGCTCATCGCCGTCCAGGGCCCGCTCGCCGAAGCCATCCTCCTGCGCCTGGTCCCGGCCGAGCAGCATGCTTTGGTCACCGAACTGAAGTACTATGCGGCCGTTGAGGTTCCGTTCACGTTCGACGGCGGCACCCAGGACCTGCTGTTGGCGCGCACCGGGTACACCGGCGAAGACGGATTCGAGATCTTCGTAGCCAACGAATCCGCCGCTGCACTGTGGCAGGCCATTTCCGCCGTGGCTTCCGAGGGCGAACTCGTACCGGCCGGCCTGGCTTCCCGCGATTCGCTGCGCCTTGAAGCCGGCATGCCGCTCTACGGCAACGAGCTTTCCCGCGAAGGCAATCCCTTCGCCGCAGGCCTCGGTCCCGTCGTTGCGTTGTCCAAGGAAGGCGACTTTGTTGGCAAGGAAGCCCTGGCTGCTTTGAAGGAGTCCGGCGCCGGTGCCTCCACTGGCCGCAAGCTCGTTGGCCTCAAGGGCCTGGGCCGCCGTGCCGGCCGTTCGCACTACCCGGTGCTGAAGGACGGTGCCGTGGTGGGTGAAGTGACCTCCGGCCAGCCGAGCCCGACGCTGGGGTACCCCGTGGTTCTCGCTTACGTCGATGTTGCCCTGGCCGAGCCCGGGACTGCCCTCGACGTGGACCTCCGCGGCAAGGCCGAGCCGTTCGAAGTCGTCGCGCTGCCGTTCTACAAGCGGTCCCGCTAAGCAGTTTTTGATCACCCATAGTTAGGAAACAGAATGCCCAAAGTAGCGCCCGAACTTCAGTACTCCGACGAACACGAGTGGGTCTCCCGGGGCGAGGGAAACCTTGTATCCGTTGGTATTTCCGAGGTTGCCACCGACGCACTGGGCGACATCGTCTACGTCGACCTGCCCGAGGTCGGCTCGACTGTGACTGCGGGGGAGACCTGTGGCGAGGTGGAGTCCACTAAGTCCGTTTCCGACCTGTATTCGCCGGTCACTGGTGAGGTCACCGAGATCAACGACGCCGTGGTGTCCGACCCCGCCCTCATCAACAACGACCCCTACGGCGAGGGGTGGCTGTTCAAGGTCGCCGCAGAGTCCGACGGCCCGCTGCTTTCCGCCGAAGAGTACGCCTCCAAGAACGGCGGAGACCTCGCCTAGGCAGCTCCGTTCTGGCGGGCACCACGCGCGCCGGGTGGCGTAGCGTGGAGTTGTAATAACTGAATGAACTTGCGACGCCGGGTTGCCGCCTGAGGGGGCCGCCCGGCGTCGTGCTTCGGTCGCCTGCCGTCAAGAGCGGGGGAGGCCATCCGGCAGGACCATCTGCCGGACCGTTTTCAAGCTGTATAAAAGGGATCCCGGCTATGGCTGTTGGTGTTTTCGATCTGTTCTCTGTGGGCATTGGCCCGTCAAGCTCGCATACTGTGGGGCCGATGCGTGCCGGGGCCGTGTTCGCTGGTGAGTTGAAGGACGCTGGTGTCCTGGGCGCGGTGGCTTCGTTGCGGGTTGATCTGTATGGTTCCTTGGCTGCGACGGGTAAGGGGCACGGCACTTTCACGGCGACGTTGTTGGGTTTGGAGGGCTACCACCCCGAGTTGATCCTTCCCGAGGAAGTGGAGGAACGGCTTGCCATGATTGCTGAGACGGGGATCTTGAACCTGGCTGGGGCTTCGGGTGATGGTGTCCAGTTGCCGTATGCGGTTGAGGATATGGTGTTGCATCCGTTGACGGTGTTGCCGCGGCATACGAATGGGATGAAGTTTGCCGTGTCTGATGCTGAGGGGAACGTGTTGCGGGAGGCGACGTTTTTCTCGGTGGGTGGTGGGTTCATTGTCCGGGAGGGTGAGGAGTCCGCGGCGCGGGCTGAGTTGGAGGAGTCCAAGGCGGAGTTGCCGTTGCCGTTTCGGACGGCGGCGGAGTTGTTGGGCCGGTGCTCGTCGAAGGGTCTGGGGATTTCCGAGATCATGTTGATCAATGAGCGGGCGTCCCGGTCTGAGGAGGAGATCCGGGAGGGTTTGCTGCATATCTGGGCGGTGATGGAGGCCTGTGTTGAGACCAGTTTGAGGCGTGAGGGTGTGTTGCCGGGTGGGTTGCGGGTCCGTCGTCGTGCGCCGGATTGGTTGGAGCGGTTGTTGAAGGAGGACAAGGACCGGAATGATCCGAAGTATTGGCAGGAGTGGGTGAACCTGATCGCCCTGGCGGTGAATGAGGAGAACGCGTCCGGTGGCCGGGTGGTGACGGCTCCGACGAATGGTGCGGCGGGGATCATTCCGGCGGTGTTGTATTACGCGTTGCATTATGCGCCGGGGATGGATCAAGCGTCCCAGGCTGATCGGGATGATGTGGTGGTGCGGTTCTTGTTGGCTGCTGGTGCGGTGGGTGTGTTGTATAAGGAGCAGGCCTCGATTTCCGGTGCTGAGGTGGGGTGTCAGGGTGAGGTGGGGTCTGCGTCGTCGATGGCTGCTGCGGGGTTGGCTGAGGTGATGGGTGGTTCGCCGGCGCAGGTGGAGAACGCGGCGGAGATCGCGATGGAACACAACCTTGGGCTGACGTGTGATCCGATTGGGGGTTTGGTGCAGATTCCGTGTATTGAGCGGAATGCGATTGCTGCGGCGAAGGCGATCAATGCGGCGAAGATGGCGTTGTGGGGTGATGGCACGCACCGGGTGTCCCTTGATGAGGTGATCGTGACGATGCGTGAGACGGGCAAGGATATGTCCCATAAGTACAAGGAAACCGCGATGGGCGGCCTCGCCGTCAACGTCGTCGAATGCTGAATACCTGACTCCAGCAAAGCTTGTGTGGCCCGCTCTGCGCCCCATTCCAAAACAGGGCCCACACTGCCCGGGTTCCCTGGCCGAGCTTGCGAGGTTAGGGAGGCGGTGGGGATGCAGAGCAGGCCCCGCAACGCAGGAAGCGGCCCCGCACTCAATCTTGTGTGGCCCGCTCTGCGCCCCATGACGCTCGCGAAGCGCGCAAAGCAGGCCCCGCAACGCAGGAAGCGCCCCCGCACTCAATCTTGTGTGGCCCGCTCTGCGCCCCATGACGCTCGCGAAGCGCGCAAAGCAGGCCCCGCAACGCAGGAAGCGCCCCCGCACTCAATCTTGTGTGGCCCGCTCTGCGCCCCATGACGCTCGCGAAGCGCGCAAAGCAGGCCCCGCAACGCAGGAAGTCTCTGTTCGCTGTCAGTCCCTGGTGCCATGCTGTATGCATGAGCGGGGGATATGACCGGGATTTCTTGCGGGCACGCCTGGAGCTGCCCAGTCCGTCGGCGACGACGATTTTGTTGGACTACACGCACTTCTCCGTGCGCTTCCGGACGGCCCGGAAGCTCGCGGCGATCGTGGGCGTCAACATTAGCGGCAGCGAACTGAACCCCTTGGCACGCGAAGGTACCTGGCATTTTGACGAGCGGGTTCCCAAGGAGCAGCAGGCCGGACCAGACGTTTACAAGAACAATGCCTTCGACCGGGGACACCTGGTTCGGCGGCTGGACCCGGTGTGGGGCGACGCTGCTACGGCCAAGAAAGCCAACCAGGAGACCTTCTCCTTTACCAACGCTGCACCGCAGGTGGACGACTTCAACCAAGGCAAAGAGCTTTGGGTGGGACTGGAGGACCACGTCCTGGAGCATGCGGATACTTTTGATGCCAAGCTCAGCGTATTCACGGGCCCTGTGCTTCTGGACGACGACCCTCCCTACCGGGGCGTCCAGGTGCCCCGCAAGTTTTGGAAGATCGCAGCGTGGACCAACGATGCCAAGCTGGGTGCAGCTGGTTTCATCCTGGATCAGTCACCTTTGCTCGGAAAAGTGGAGTTGAAGAAGGCGATCACAGAACGCCTCCTCGAAGGCGAACCTCCTCCACTGGGTCCATTCCGGACCTTCCAAGTTCCCATCGGGGAGATCGCCGACCTGACCGGGCTGAGCCTAAGCCGGCTTACCAACGCCGACCGCTTGGCCAGTGGCCAGCGTGAGCTCGGGAAGGCGCCGAAGGCCATCCAGTTGGAGAGCATGGAGCAGATCCGGCTCTAGTATTCACATATCTCCATCGGCGAGAAGATCCCGATATATAAGTAGAAATCGGGTGTTTAGGCATACCCCGATAGACTGGAACCTGCATGCCCGCATGCGCTCAAGCTTTGAACACTGTACTGAACCCTGAGATTGGACACGGCCACCTTGCGAGAATTCACCGCCCGCTTTGCCACCGCCGAGGAAATCGATAACTGGGACAAGCACGTGACGGCCAACCCGAATGGCGGCAACATGCTGCAGTCCGATGCCTACGCGGCAGTGAAGGACGGCAACGGGTGGCTGGTCCGCCGGCTGGTCATAGAGACCAAAGAGTATTCCAGCTACAACCTGCTGCTGGAGAAGAAGTTCCCCGTTCTGGGTCGGCTCTGGTACCTCATCAAGGGGCCGGACGCTGCCGCCGTCGAGGATGTCAGCCCTATGCTCAAGGCCACCGCAAAGCTGGCGAGGGAACAGAACCTGAACGTCTTCACCATCAAGATAGAGCCCGACGTCGTGGACTCACCTGAGGTGACTGCGGAACTGAAGGCGGCCGGCCTGGTTAAGGCCCCCAACATCCAGTCCAACGACTCCACTGCGATCCTGGATATCGGCAAGCCAAGCAACGAGGTTCTTCGCAGCATCTCGTCGAGGGCCCGCAACGCGGTCAGGAGAGCAGAGCGCGAAGGCTGCGAAGTGCTCGAGGAAGAGGCCGGCGAAGCCAGCTACAAGAAGCTCTACGCGCTGATGCAGAACACCATGAACGCCAAGGGGGCCATGCCCCTGCGCAGCTACGACTACTACGCCAAGTTCTGGAACGAATTCAGCAGCCGCGGCCAAGGGCACTTCTTCTTCGTCTACGAGGACGGCCAGCCGAGCGTGGGCGCCTTCGTGATCAACTACGGTTCCAAGGCAACCTATAAGGACGGCGGTTCCACCCAGAACCGCAAGCAGTACGGCGACTCACACCTGACGCAGTGGGCAGCCATCCAGCGCATGCAGGAACTTGGCTGCGTTGAATACGACTTCTGCGGCACTCCGAGTGCGGCCCGCATCAAGGACAAGTCCCACCCCCTGTACGGTTTGGGATCGTTCAAGACGAGCTTCACCAAGACGGTGACGGATTTCGTGGGCTGCTATGACCTGGTCTTGAGCCCGCTTCGGTACAAGCTCTGGCTCAAGGGTGGGGAGAAGGTCTTCCGCCGACTCGAAACCATGCGCACCGGCGGACAGTTCTACTAGACGGCAACACGACGCACGGCCCGCCCCGGCCACCAACGGGTGCACATCCAACAAGATGAGGTAATTTTTTTTGACTCCGATCGAGGCTGGAACCGACATGGAATTCGCAATTCTCAGCGACGCTGATTTCGCGACCTTCGCCAAGGGACACCCACAAGCGAGCTTTATTCAATCCATGGACCTCACCCGTTTCCAGCGTGCCCGCGGCCAGGAGGTGGAACTCTTCGGAGTCACCCGTGGTGGCAGCCTGATTGCTGCCGGAAAGATCGTGTACACGAGCAACCGCCTTGGCTATAAGGTCGCAGACTGCGCCAAGGGACCACTGATGGACTACAGCGACGCCGCAGCGGTGAGGCCCGTCGTCGAGCTTCTGAAGAAGCACGCCGCATCGAAGAAGGCAGCCGAGCTGCGCATCTCGCCCAACGTCAAGTACATCGCACGCGACGAGGACGGCGCGGAGCACCCGGAGCTCGAAGATAACCGGCCGCTCCTGAAGGAACTTGAGGGTCTCGGGTTCAAGCACCAGGGCTTCGACATGAACTTTGCCAACATCAACTGGATGTTCATCAAGACCCTGGACGGGGTTGCGGACTCCGAAGAGCTCATCATGGGCATGAATTACCGCACTCGCAAGGCCATCCGGAAGGCCGAGAAGAACGGCGTCTACCTGGAACAGGCCACGCTGGAAACGCTGGACGATTTCTACAATGCCCTGAAGACCGCGGGCGACGAGAAGGGCTTCACGTACCGGGAACGGGAGTACTACGAGCAACTGCTCCGCAATACCTCCGATGAGTTCACCAAGCTCATGATGGCCAGGATCAACATCCCGGAATACCGCCGTTCCATCACGGAGCGCCTCGAAGCGGAGTCGACAACGCTCGCAGACCTCAAACGAGAGGTCGAGGAAACCGGCAGCAAGAAGAAAGCCAACCGGGTCAAGGTCGTCCAGGACCTTGTGGACAGTTACGAACGCAGCCTCAAGGACATTAAGCGTTTCCCGGATTCAGTCGGTGTGGCCACGGTCGCCGCAATCCACTTTGCCTGCTCCGGTGATGAACTCACGTGCGTCATCGGTGGAACGGTGCAGGACTACATCTATTTCAACGGTGCAACGTCCCTCTACTGGGGCATGCTGCTGCACGCCTTGAACAACGGCTATTCGCGCTACAACTTCTACGGCACGTTCGGCATCCAGGGCCAGGACGAGACCGGCCACGGCGGGTACGAGTTCAAGAAGGGCTTCGGCGGCGAGGTGGTGCAGTTGCTGGGCGATTTCGTGGCTCCGGTCAGCCCCGTCAAGTACACCGCCTACCGCACGGTCAGGAAGCTCGCAGGAGCCGCCCAGACCATTTTGGGAAACTTGCTGCAACCGGCACAATTGCCGGTCATAGGAAAGTTCCTCAAGAAGAAGTGACTCAAAGGAGGAATGCTGCGTGACAGAACGCCCTGACGGGACCGGCGGCAGGCCTCACACGGACGGCTTGCCCAAGACCCAGCCGCTGCGGCCATCGCAGGTGCGGCAGAATGCCAACGCCAAACGCATGTTGATGCGGCTGGTCCAAGGCGACAGTCCACCAACGGCGCCCATGAGCATCGTGGACAGGCTGGCCGGGAGCCCGTATGCCAACCCCACCATCCAGGTGGCGGGTGTGGACGCTTCCGCCCGCAAGACCATCGACTTCGCCCTGCACCTGGCCGAGGCGATGTTCCGTTATGGGGCCGGCGCTTTGGAGGTGGAGACCAGCATGATCGCGGTCACCGCTGCGCTGGGGCTGAAGAACATCGAGGTGGACATCACCAACCAGTCGGTGGCCATCAACTACGCGCCGAAGGAACAGACACCCATCACGCTGCTCCGCGTGGTGCGCTCGTGGACCAATAACTACGCCGGGCTGGCGCAGGTGCACCAACTGGTTTCGGAAATTGTCGCCGGGGGAGTAGGACGAGACGAGGCTGTCCGTCGGCTGAATGAGATCATCCGGAGCGCCAAGCCATTCCCACGGTGGATGGTCACCGTGGCTTTCGGCGTGTTCGCTGCTGTTTTCGTGGGGGTGCTTGGTGGCGGTCCGGGGGCTTCAGCACTCGCGTTCGCGTCCAACATGTTGATCAGCCTCCTGGCGCGCCAGCTGATTCGCTGGCGGACTCCCGACTTCTTCGTGACCATGGCGAGTTCGTTCGTGGTAACTTTCGTTGCGCTGATGCTCCGCTGGGCGGGTGCGGACATCGCTCCGTCCATTGTGGTGGCCGGCGGGATCCTGTTGCTGCTCCCCACGGGCAGGCTCGTCTCGTCGGTGCAGGATGCGATCAACGGCTTCCCGGTCACCGCGGCCGGGCGTTTCCTCTCGACCCTGCTCACCTTCGGCGCAATCGTGGCAGGGATCGGTGTCGCCGTCGTGGTGGGAACCCTGATGGGCAGCCAAGTCCTGGACGTCACCAACACCTTCCCGCCTGCCTATCCGCTGTGGGGACAAGCGATCCTGATCGCCATAGCGGTGGTGGCTATCGGCGTCACCGAACAAACACAGATGCGGTTGTTACTCCCGACGGCGGCAGTCGGCTTGGTGGGCTTCTTCGTTTTGTGGGGGGTTGGCGAACTTGGTCTTGGCGACCGCTTGTCGCCGGCCATTTCGGCGGTGGTCATCGGCTTGCTGGGCCGTGTGGTCGCGTTGAAGCTCGGTGCCCCGCAGTTGGTGGTCGCAGTTCCTGCGGCGTTGATCCTGCTGCCAGGCCTCACGATCTTCCGGTCGATGTATGCCCTGACTGTTGAGGGCGGCGACTTCCTGGCCGGTGCGGGCGGCATGCTCAACGCCGGTGCCATTGTCCTTGGAGTCGCTGCAGGCATCGTGCTGGGCGACAATCTTGCCAGGCCACTGACCAAGGGCCTGTCCAGCAACGAACGGCGAAGGGTGCGGCGCCGCTAGATCTTCCCCACGGGCAGCTTCTTCTCGGCCTGGAACACTTCCTCCACACGACCCTGTGCCCAGTAGCCGGACAGTGAGACTTGGGAGCGTTCCAGGCCATGCTGCACGAAGAAGATCTCCCGGAGCCCCTTCATGTAGCCACGCTCACCGTGGGCAAAGACATCCACACGCCCTTCTGGCCATTCGAGGCCTCGCAGGGCGTTCAGCAGGAGCTCGCTGGACCCGGCCTGCACTCCATTGCGCTGCAGCCACGTCACTTCCACGCCGGCCGGGGCCGAAATGGGCAGGATGTCCTCGTCGCTGTCCACTTCCAGGAACGCGAATCCACGGGCGTCCGGCGCCAGGGCTTCGATGGAAGCCGCGATGGCTGGGATGGCCGCGTCATCACCCGCGAACAGGTGCCAGTCAGCGTCAAGGGCCGGGTTGTACGCGCCTCCGGGCCCGGTGAAGACGAGGGAATCGCCAGGTTCCGCAGCAGCCGCCCAGGGTCCTGCAAGTCCCTCATCGCCGTGAACCACAAAGTCGATTGCCAACTCCTGGGCCTCCAGGTCAACCCAGCGGATGGTGTAGGTCCGGGTGTGCGGCCACTGGTCCCGGGGCATGGTTTCCCGGATGGCCCACAGGTCCAGCGGCAGTTCGTAGTTCACCCCAGGCTGCGGGAAGACGATCTTCACGTACCGGTCCACGAATTCGTTGTTCGCATAGTCGCTGAAACCAGATCCACCCGCCACGATCCGCACCATATGCGGGGAGAGCCGTTCCTTGCGGAGCACGGTCAGGTTCACCTGGGGCCGGGTTTGGCGGGTAGCGGACGACGTCACGGGAAGGGCAGCCATGAAGGCAAGCCTAAGCTAATCCGCTGTGCCCCGGCTGGGTATGAGTCGAACGTTACAACCCGACGCTCTCTCACGAAACGGCCGTTTGTGCCCGGCCCTCTCTCACTGCCGGCTTTCCGGCCAACCATTGGTGAGAGAGCGTCGGCCGGAAGGGGGTGTTTGGTGAGAGAGCGTCGGGAGGGGCTAGAGGACCGGGAGTTCCCAGTCGACCGGCCCGGCGCCCTGCTCCGCAAGCAACGCATTCGTCCGGCTGAACGGCTTGGACCCGAAGAATCCACGGGAGGCGGACAGCGGACTCGGATGAACGGACACAATCGACGGAGCGCCGTTCAGCAACGGACCCACCGCTTCAGCATCCTTACCCCACAGGATCGCGATGAGCGGTTTCTGCCTGCCACCGCCGTCTGTGCGGTTTGCGACGGCGGTGACTGCCGCCGTCGTAATTGCCTCCCAGCCTTTGCCGCGGTGTGAACCGGCGTTGCCGGCCGCGACGCTCAGGACGCGGTTGAGCAACAGGACGCCCTGGTCTGCCCATGCCGTGAGGTCGCCGTGGACGCGTGGCGGCAAGCCGAGATCGTCCTGGAGTTCGCGGTAGATGTTGGCCAGGCTCCGCGGGATGGGCCGGGTTTCGCGGGACACGGCAAAGGAAAGTCCGACGGCGTGTCCCGGCGTTGGGTACGGATCCTGGCCGAGCAGCAGGACTTTGACGTCGGCCAGTGGCCGTTGGAAGGCCCGCAGAATATTGGGGGCCGCAGGAAGGACCTGGGTTCCCAGCCCGGCTTGGCCGGCGACGAAGCGAAGTGCATCGCGTAGTTGAGGTTCCACAGGGCGGAGTGCATCGGCCCAGTCGGGAGCCATGAGGTCCTCCAGGGGCCTGTCCAACAATCCGGCGAAGTCCTGGTCGCCAGTATCGTTCGGTTCAAGGTCAAAGAGTGCATCCTCGCCAGTCACTCCGCCATTGTCCCTTGACTAACGCCGCGCGTGCGAATGGGCTAACGCCGCGCGTGCGAATGACAGCCTTGTTATTCGCCCGTAACATAGGGGTAGGACATTTTCCCCAACAAGCGTCGAAGGAGTGTGCCGTGGCCGAACCAGCACCGGAACCGATGGCGCCGCAGGCAACGGGCTTTGCCCTTGAGGACCTTGCAGCCGGCGTCCGCAGCGACTCCCCGTTAAGCGAGCGGGACCAGCAAATGCTGGCCTTGGAACGGCAATGGTGGAAGTACGCGGGAGCCAAGGAACAGGCCATCCGCGAACTCTTCGACCTCTCTGCCACGCATTACTACCAGATCCTCAATGCCCTCATCGATACCGAGGACGCATTGGCTCACGATCCCATGCTGGTCAAGAGACTGCGTAGACTACGTACGTCCCGCCAACGCGCGCGGACAGCGCGGCGCTTGGGGTCGGACGCGTAAATCGCCAGGCTGATCTGTCAGCAGCAACCAGCAAGGACAACGCTTCACCATGACCAAATTTGCCAAGGATGAATTCGACCGGGTGCCGCAGAACGGGTCCCGGCAGGGCGTGCACCGGGACTCCACGGAGACAGCCCGCCCCACTTTGTGGCCTGTACTGACCGTTGGAGCTGTTGCCCTGGTTCTGGGCCTGGTTGCGTTCCTGATCCTTCCGCGGCTCGGTTTCGTGGCTCCTGTCGCCTCGTCCAGCACCTCTGCGCCCGCGCCGCAACAGAGTGAGGCGTCGCCGTCGGCAGCTCCGTCCGAGTCGGGCAGTGCCCCCATTGCCTCGGGTGAGCCGACCCCCTCCGCATCGCCATCCGCATCGCCATCCGCCACACCTTCCGCCGCGCCCGTGGACAAGACCACGGCCGTGGCCGTCTACAACGGTACTGCGACGGCGGGACTCGCCAGCCGCGTGGCCGGCATCGTCCAGGGCGACGGTTGGACGCTTGGCACCGTCGGGAACTGGGGCGGGCTGCCGCAGCAGACATCCGTGGTCTTCTACAACGCACCGGCGCAGAAGGCCAACGCCGAGGCGGTTGCCGCCCTCCTGCGCATCACATCCGTGGTCGAGTCGCCCGAAGTCCAGCAGCCGCTCGTGGTTGTTGTGGGACCTGGCTACCAGTAATTCCGGCCTTCCAGCCCTCCCGGTTAAGCCTCAATAACAAAAATGCTGCCCCGCCTTCGGGCGGGAGCGCAGGGGGCGTGACTGTGGTTACAGTGGATTGATTCCGGTACGGAGATCCCGGCAACCGGTCTTGGCAACTGTGAAAGTGTGGGCATCATGGCTTTGGGAACCGTCAAATGGTTCAACGCCGAAAAAGGGTACGGCTTCATTACGGTGGACGATTCCGGCGATGACGTCTTTGTGCATTGGTCGGCCATCCAGATGGACGGTTTCCGCGCCCTCGAAGAAGGCCAGCGCGTTGAGTTCGAACTTGGCGAAGGCTTGAAAGGCCCGCAGGCGGAGAGTGTCCGCGTGGCCTGACGTGAAGTCAGCTCTCGGCTGAAAGCGTCCTGGTCTGAGGCGCAAGGTGGCGCTTCTGCTTGCACTCTCTACGGTCGAGTGCTAATTATTGATTTAGCACTCCCACGCATTGACTGCTAATTACGGTCCGTTCACGGCGCCGCAGGTAGTCGGTGCCGGGGGGATCAAGAAACACCCTGGTGGGGTGAGGTCTGGAGCGCGGGGCATACAGAGGCCGCAAGCAAAGGACCGTCCGTCGCGGGCATCCCACCTGACAGGTACCTTCTTAACGACTGTCCCGAAAGGACTACCGCCGTTATGGCCAAGATCATTGCATTTGATGAAGAGGCACGCCGCGGCCTCGAGCGGGGTCTGAACACCCTTGCTGACGCCGTCAAGGTCACCCTCGGCCCGCGTGGACGCAACGTCGTCCTCGAAAAGAAGTGGGGCGCCCCCACGATCACCAACGATGGTGTTTCCATCGCCAAGGAGATCGAGCTGGACGATCCTTACGAGAAGATCGGCGCCGAGCTGGTCAAGGAAGTTGCCAAGAAGACGGACGACGTCGCTGGCGACGGTACCACCACCGCTACGGTCCTCGCCCAGGCACTGGTCAAGGAAGGCCTGCGCAACGTTGCCGCCGGCGCCGACCCGCTGTCCCTGAAGCGCGGCATCGAAAAGGCAGTTGAAGCTGTCATCAGCGAACTGCTTGCTTCCGCCAAGGAAATCGAAACCAAGGAAGAGATCGCCGCTACGGCTTCCATCTCTGCCGGTGACCAGGAAATCGGCGCCCTGATCGCTGAAGCCCTGGACAAGGTGGGCAAGGAAGGCGTCATCACGGTCGAGGAATCCAACACCTTCGGCCTGGAGCTCGAACTCACCGAAGGCATGCGCTTCGACAAGGGTTACATCTCCGCTTACTTCGTCACCGACGCTGAGCGCCAGGAAACGGTCCTCGAAGACCCGTACATCCTGATCGTCAACTCCAAGATCTCCAACGTGAAGGAACTCGTTGCGGTCCTGGAGAAGGTCATGCAGTCCAACAAGCCGCTGCTGATCATCGCCGAAGACATCGAAGGCGAGGCCCTTGCCACGCTGATCGTCAACAAGATCCGTGGCACCTTCAAGTCCGTTGCCGTCAAGGCTCCGGGCTTCGGTGACCGCCGCAAGGCACAGCTCGCCGACATCGCCATCCTCACCGGCGGCCAGGTCATCTCCGAAGAGGTTGGCCTCAAGCTGGAGAACGCTGGCCTGGAACTCCTCGGCACCGCCCGCAAGGTTGTTGTGACCAAGGACGAGACCACCATTGTTGAAGGTGCCGGCGACGCCGAGCAGATCGCCGGCCGTGTTGCCCAGATCCGCTCCGAGATCGAGAACTCCGACTCCGACTACGACCGCGAGAAGCTGCAGGAGCGCTTGGCCAAGCTGGCCGGCGGCGTTGCAGTCATCAAGGCCGGTGCCGCAACCGAGGTTGAGCTCAAGGAACGCAAGCACCGCATTGAGGACGCTGTCCGCAACGCAAAGGCTGCCGTTGAAGAAGGCATCGTTGCCGGTGGTGGCGTTGCCCTCATCCAGGCCGGTGCCAAGGCATTCGCCAACCTGAACCTCGAGAACGACGAAGCAACCGGCGCCAACATCGTCAAGGTTGCCATCGACGCTCCGCTGAAGCAGATCGCTTTCAACGCCGGCCTCGAGCCGGGCGTTGTTGCCGACAAGGTCCGCGGCCTGCCTTCCGGCCACGGCCTGAACGCTGCAACGGGTGTTTACGAAGACCTGCTGGCTGCCGGCGTCAACGACCCCGTAAAGGTCACCCGTTCGGCTCTCCAGAACGCTGCTTCCATCGCTGGTCTGTTCCTGACCACCGAGGCTGTAGTTGCCGACAAGCCTGAGAAGAACGCTCCGGCTGCCGGTGGCGACGAGATGGGCGGCATGGGCGGCTTCTAAGCCTCCTGTACTGCGGCATCACGCTTAGCACGTAGGACGGCGGTCCTCACCTTTTGGTGGGGGCCGCCGTTCTTGGTTGTGTTGGGCGGGTTGGGTGCTGGGGCGGGGTTCAGTGTCTGTGGGGTCTGGCAGGATTGAATGCATGACGATTATTGCTGCCGCCGATGGTTCTGCCCTCGGTAATCCTGGGCCGGCCGGTTGGGCCTGGTATGTTGACGATTCCTGTTGGCGCGCGGGAGGTTGGCCTCACGGTACCAACAACATGGGCGAGCTCATGGCTGTGCTGGACTTGTTTCGTTCCACAGCCCACATTCCCCACGAGGAACTGCGCATCCTCTGCGACAGCCAGTACGTCATCAATTGCGTCACCAAGTGGATGCCCGGATGGAAGCGGAAAGGCTGGCGCAAGGCGGACGGCAAACCCGTTCTCAACGTGGACCTCCTGAAGGACATCGACCAGGCGATCGTTGGCCGCAAATACACGTTCGAGTGGGTGAAGGGCCATGCCGGTCACGAACTCAACGAAGCTGCGGACGAACGCGCCCGCGCCGTGGCAACTGCCTATCAGCAGGGCGTAGCGGCCCCCAGCGGCCCTGGTTTCTCGGGAGTCGCTGGAACTGCCGCAGAGCCCGTTCCAGTTCCCGTCCCGAGCGCTGCAGGGGCTTCCGCCGACCAGGTAGCTGTCACCGCTGCGCCTCCCTCCAGTCCGCTCCCCGCTTCAAAGCTGGAGCGTGCCCCCCGCCTGCATTCCGAGCCCACGCTGTTTGGCGAGTCGGGGATCTTCGGCCAGGCAGATCTCTTCAGTGAACTTGAGGACGCTTCGACTCCTGAGCTGTCAGCCGAAGAAGTGGTGGTGGCCTTGGAGCGTGAACTGCTCCGGCCCGACGTTCGTGCCGATATCGGGAGGATCGGAGTACTGCTTCATCCCGAGTTCGCCGAGATCGGTCAGTCAGGCAGGTTCTGGACCCGCGATGCGATGATGGTGGCCCTGGAAGAAGACCCCGGTGAACATGTGGAGCTGGAACTCCTCAGTGCGGACCGCCTCAGCGAGAACACCATCCTTTTGAACTACCGGAGCTTGTCCCACGCGGGCTCGGCCCTCCGCAGTTCGGTATGGCTGCTTGATCGGGGCCAGTGGAGGCTGCGGTTCCACCAAGGAACCCCGGAAAACTAGATAGACCTGCGGGGCGGCCGCACAGGGGGAAGACGGCCCGCCCCGCAGGAGCTTTAGGGGTGGGCCCTAGAAGGCGAAACGCTGGGTGTTGCCCTGTTCAACTTCGGCGTAGTTTGCCGCTGCAGCCGCCAAGGCGACGTTGATGGATGCGAGCGAGGCCTCCACCTTGTTCTGGGTCAGCGTCCATTCGAGGACCAAAGACTGGAAGTTGGTTGCTGCAGAACCCCTCCATGTCGCTTGCAGTTCATCGAGGCCTTGCTTCATGGCCTGCACGTCGGTGCTGATGCGGTCCACTGTTGCTTTGACGTTGGACGCCTTGAGCTGCAGAAGTTCGGTATCTACGGAGATAACGCTCATGGGTGATGCCTTTCGACGAAGTTGTTCCGCGTGCTCGCGGTGGAAGCGTGGGCCACAACATCGAGCCTAGGCAGCTTCTCAAGCACGCAGAATGGGGGTTCGCCGCTATGTGGATAACACCTCTGCGGGTTCCTCGTGGAACGGCAGGCTGACCACCAAAGTGGCCCCACCGCCGTCGGTTTCTTTGACCCGGACAGTCCCGCCGTGGCTTCCGACGATTGCGGCCACGATGGCCAGTCCCAGGCCGCTGCCTCCGGTCTCGCGCGTCCGTGAGGTGTCCGCGCGGTAGAAGCGTTCGAAGATCTTGTTGGTCTCTTCCTGGGGAATGCCCGGTCCGTGATCGCGGATCTCAATGGCAGAGCAGGAACCTTCCGGAGCTGTACGTACGCCCACCGCCAATTCGATGGGGCTGCCTTCGGGCGTGTACCGCAAGGCATTTCCCACCAGGTTGCCGATGACCTGCCGCAGCTTTGCTTCGTCTCCCTGGACTGGGGCAGGGCCGGGGGAGGAACCGTCCAAGCCAACCAGCCTGATGGTGCGGTCGCCGGATGCCGCGCGCGTGTCCACCACGGCGTCGTTCGCCAGGAGTTGCAGATCTACGGGCTTGAGGTGCAAGGGTCGCTGCTCGTCCAGCCGGGCGAGCATCAGCAGGTCCTCCACCATGGACCCCATACGCTTTGCTTCGCTCTCGATGCGCCCCATCGCCGTGGAAATATCGTCCGGGGAGGTCAGGGCACCGTGGCGGTAAAGCTCGGAGAAACCACGGATGGTGACCAGGGGTGTGCGGAGTTCATGGGACGCGTCGGCGGCAAACCGGCGCATGCGGGCCTCGGAGGCTGCACGTGCCGCAAAGGAGGCTTCGATGTGCGCGAGCATGGCGTTCAATGAACCGCCCAGGCGCCCCACTTCGGTGTGCGGATTGTCGATCTCGACGCGCCGCGACAGATCTCCGGCGGCGATGGCAGCCGCCGTTTTCTCAACGCGTGCCAGCGGCCGGAAGGACCGGGCCACGGTCCAGGTGGCTATGAAGAAGGCCAGGACCAGGGTCAGGAGACCGACGCCTACCACTACCAGTACGGCGTGCTCCATGACCTTGTCCACGGGAGTCAGTGGCAGGCCGATGATGACAACACCGTTTTGGCCGTTCGCTACCACTCCGACTGCCACAACCCGCCAGTTGGTTCCCGCAGTGCCGTTGACCTGGAACGGTGCATTGCCGCGCGCTTTGGCTTCGGCAGGAGTGATGTTGGCGATGGCGGGACGGTCGTTGGCGTTCCCACCAAAGGGGTACGGCGAGAGGCCCGAGACGTAAAGGGTCAGCGAGTAGTCAGTGGGGACTGCAGGGTTGTACTCGGACAGCTTGTCGAACGACTGTTGGTCCTGGGCAAGGGCCACGGCGGCCTTGAGTTTGTCGTCCACCTGGCCTTGCAGGTAGCTCTTGACGAGCGTCAGCGTTCCCGCCCCGGTGGCAGCCAAGGCCAAGAGGAGCAGCCCCATGATGATGGCAACGAGCTGCGACCTCAGGGACGCCGATTTCCAGCGTTGCAGCAAGGTCAGCGCTTCTCTGCCGTTCGCAGGACGTAGCCGACGCCGCGCTTGGTCTGGATCAGGGCGGCGGCGTCGGGATCGATGTCCACTTTGCGGCGCAGGTAGGAAATGTACGACTCAACAATGGAGGCATCTCCGTTGAAGTCGTATTCCCATACGTGGTCCAGGATCTGGGCCTTGGACAGCACACGGTTGGGGTTCAGCATGAGGTAGCGCAGCAGCTTGAACTCGGTGGGGGACAGTTCGATCACGGTCCCGCCGCGGCGGACTTCGTGGGCGTCGTCGTCGAGTTCGAGGTCGTCCACGCGGATCACGGCGTCGTCGTCTTCAAGCGGCTGGGTCCGGCGGAGGACAGCGCGGATGCGCGCCACAACCTCGTCCAGGCTGAATGGCTTGGTGACGTAGTCGTCCCCGCCCACGGTCAGTCCTGTGACCTTGTCCTCAGTGTCGTCCTTCGCCGTGAGGAAAAGGACGGGGAAGTGCTTGCCGGCCGCGCGGAGGCGGCGGGTCACCGTAAATCCGTCCATGTCAGGCAGCATGACGTCCAACACTGCGAGGTCGGGAGCGTGGGTATCAGCCGCGGCGAGGGCTTCGCGACCATTCGATGCGGCTACGACCTCGAAGCCTGCGAAGCGCAGGGACGTGGAGAGAAGCTCGCGGATGTTGGGTTCGTCGTCGACGACAAGGAGCTTGGCTTCGGGGCCGTTCTTTTTCATGACACCCATAATGCTCCCAGATTCTGGGAGTTATCTGGACGCTCAATGGGAGGAAACTGCGTGCTGCGCAGGTGCCCGGTCAAAGCTTGGGCCCTACGCGCCCAGTGCCAGACCCGCGCCAAGGGCCACCATGGTCACGGCGATGCCCCCGTCGAGGAACCGCCACGCCAGTGGCTTGGCGAAGAACCCGCGGAGGAACCTCGCCCCGAAGCCGAGGGCGGAGAACCACAACACACTGCCCAGCATTGCCCCGGCGCCAAACCACCACTGCAACTGCGTCCCCTGCGCGCTGGCGATTGATCCCAGCAAAGCGATGTCCAGATACACGTGCGGGTTCAACCAGGTCAGCGCCAGCATGGTGGTGATGGCGGCGGCAAGCCCACGAGTGCCGGGGTGCCCGGATCCGTCGCCGGCGATGAGTGCCTTCGGGCGCAGTGCGCGGCGGGCCGCCATCGCCCCGTAGCCCACCAGGAACGCAGCGCCCACAAAGCGAAGAATCACGACGGCGGCAGGCGCCGCCGCGATCAGCGCGCCGATCCCGAGGACGCCGGCCGCGATAAGGACCGCGTCCGACAAGGCGCAGATCGCAACGATGGGGCCAATATGTTGGCCGCGGATTCCTTGCCGGAGCACAAAGGCATTCTGGGCGCCGATGGCGACGATGAGGGCGAGCCCGGTGGCCAGGCCAAGGCCAGCGGTGTTGAAAATGTCAGCGGTATTCACCCTTCAAAACTATGAAGCGGCCAATCTTTAGACCAGCTAAAGATTCTAAAGCTGCATAAGATGTTCTAATGTCCCAGTTTCCTTCCGAGCAATTGCAGACGTTTGCCGCCGTTCTCTCCGAAGGGACGCTGGAGGCGGCAGCAAGGCAGCTCCACGTCACGCCGTCCGCCGTGTCCCAGCGCCTCAAAGCCCTGGAACAATCGGCGGGCAGGGTCCTGCTGCAACGCAGCAATCCGACCCAGGCCACGGAAGCCGGCGAGGTGGTGCTTCGCTTGGCCCGCCAGGTGGCGCAACTGGAGGCGGACGCAGGCACCGAACTGGGGCTGGGCTCCGATGGGCCGCAGCTGGCCATCCCGATTGTGGTTAACGCGGATTCCTTGTCCATGTGGTTCCTCCAAGCACTCGCCCGCATTCCCGCGGAGCTGAACGTCACTTTCGATCTCCACCGGGACGACGAACAACACTCCGCGTCTTTCCTGCGCTCCGGGAAAGTCATGGCGGCCGTGACCGCTACCCCGGTTCCGGTGCAGGGTTGCCGCGTGGAGCCGCTGGGCGTCATGAGGTACCGGGCAGTGGCGGAACCTGCCTTCGCCGCGCGCTGGTTTGCCGACGGCGTGGACCAAGTGAAGCTCAACACCGCTCCCACCGTTGATTTTGACCGGAAGGACACCTACCAGTGGGCTTTCGTGCGGTCGTGGTCGGGGATGGCGACGGCAACGCCCGACCGGAAGGGGCCGCGGCACTACGTCCCTGCCTCCCATGATTTCGGGGATGCCATCAGGCTCGGATTGGGTTGGGGCCTGATTCCGGAAGTACAGTGCGGGCCTGACATCGAGGATGGCCGGTTGGTGGAACTCGCCCCGGAGCGGCCCTTTGACGTACCTCTCTACTGGCAGCGCTGGAAAACAGCGTCGAAGGTGCTGGATGTTGTCAGTGATACCGTCCGGGAAGCCTCCGCGGAATTCCTGCGGAAGCCGTGACTGGCCCTGATTCCTGGCGGATTCGGAACACGCCCGCCGATGCTTCCAAAAATGTCAGTGCCCCATTCCACACTGGGAACATGGCACAGAAAACAGCATCCGTCAGCACCGTCCAGACCTCCACTGAGGTGGAGTACCGCGTGAGCTACCTCGACTCCGAAGTCGGGCGCGTCCAGGTCGAAGAGTTTGAGAATCTCGCGGCCGCCGAACGATTCGCGGCAGTGCAACTCCGCACGGAAGAGTGCTGGGCGATCGTGGAACAGGTGGAAATCCACGGGGACCTTCGCCTGGTCGCATAAGTCGCCCGAGTCGCCAGCGCTACTCCGGTTTGTTGTGCGCATGACCTCCGTGCACGAACGGTGACGAGACACCACGGTACTGCAACAGCATCATCATGCCCTCGGCAGCGTGGTCCAGGTTGTGGCAGTGATCCATCCAGATCCCAGGGTTGTCCGCGGTGAGCTGCACTTCCCAAACTTCTCCTGGCTGGATGTCCACCGTGTCGAGTATCAAGGGCGATCCTGCGGGTACCAATCCGTTCCGGCTCAGGACCAAGACATGATGGCCATGGGGATGCATGGGGTGGGGTTCGGCCGTTCGGTTGACGATTGTCACCTTGAGGACATCGCCCTCGCCAACTTCCATTGATGGCACCAGCGGATATGCCGCGCCGTTGACGGTGAAAGCGTAACGGGGGATTCCATCCACAAAACGGAACTGCCGGTCCAGCACCACCACTTCTTCCCTGTTGGCCGCGGGAACGGGCGCCTGCGTGGACGCGGGCTTGCCATAGCCCAGGAGATCCAGCACCGGAGTCGTTGCATAAACACTTGCTGCCGGCTTCTCCGGAGTCCCGGCCCAGCCCGGTGGCGCGACCACCACCACCGCATCCGCAGCTGAATCCGAGCGAACGGTCACCGGTGTGGCAGGCATTGTGAAGAGGACGTCGTTCCTGCCGCCTGCGCCGATCCGTAGCAGCTTTCCCGTTGCTTCTCCGGGTTCGTTCACGTTGGTACCGTCCACAGCGGTAACTGTGAAAGGGGTTCCGGACACCAAGTACCGCTGAGGCAGTGAATCGGTGTTAACGAGGCGGACCCGCACAGTGGTTCCGGGGTTGGCCGTGTACGCACTGCTACGGTCTGAGGAGCCCAGCATCCCCAGACCGCCGAGGTCGTGTCCGGCTACCGCAATGTCCGTGCCAGGACGGACATCGGAGGGGCCGTGCACGACGAATACGCCGTAGAGGCCCTTACGGACCCCCTCGGCAGAATCCTGGTGCGTGTGGTACCAATACGTACCCACTTGCGTAGCTGTGAAACGGTACGTCATGGATTGCCCGGGCATCACCGCATCCTGCGTTGCGCCGGCAACCCCATCCATGGCGTTGGGGACGTCATAGCCGTGCCAATGGAGCGTGACCCCGGCAGCCACATCCCGGTTGTTCAGCACCACCTCCATCACTTCTCCCTGCTGTGCTTCCAGGGTGGGTCCCGGAAGACTCCCGAACGTCCATGCCTCGATCGATTGCCCGGACGGCAGGGTCACTTGTTCCACGCGGGCGGTGAGATCGTAGTGGCGCACCACGGCACCCGGCGGCGGGCTGCCCAGCAGCTTGGTCACGGGAACCGTCGCTGCCCCCGGAACCGTCACGCCGCCCTGGTGGTGTCCCACGGCCGTGGCTATCGCGGTCCCGTCTGCCGCCCGGCTGCCAAGCCAGGTGAAGACTCCCGAACCCAAAGCGGTACAAGCCATGAGCCCCGCGACTGCCGAGACCGCCGTCGTGCGCCTGCCCCGGTTCACTGACGCCCGGCGGGCAAGGGGAAACAGGGCCAGCTTGGCGAGCAGTACGGCGCCGGCCACCAAAAGGAGCAGGACCGCCAGCGCCCAGACACTGGGAAACGGGCCCAGGATGAACACCAGCCCGAGTGACCCCACAGCCGCAGCCCCGGCGGCCACGAGGGACAGAACGGCCCCTTGATGACCGCGGTCCGCCGGCACCCGGGCAGATTGTGAGCCGGTGTTCCGCCTCCTCAGCAAATACGGAACACCGGCCATCGCGGCCCCAACCGCGGGAATGGCGGTCAACGGCAGGCTGATGGCTATGCGTTCATTCGCAAACCACCAGCTGCCTGCCACCAAGGCAGGGAGCAGAGCGTAGCGACCGGCCGTCGCCAGGAGAGCAACGCCGACGGCCAGCAAAGCGGCGTCGATCGCGCGACGCGGTGCCTTGCGGGACGAGGCCAGCCAGGCGGCGGCGATCCAGGTGCCGGCGGCTAGGACGGCCAGCACCAGGTCCACGGCCATCAGCTGTGAGCTGTTCACAGCTGATGGTGGTCAGGCGGCAGCGGAAGCAGAGGCATCCGATGATGCGGACTTCGGCGGGAGCGGTTGCGGATTGAGGGCCACGGCCCGCGCCCGGTTGAACAGCCAGTAGGACATGAAGATGATCAGAAGGCCGGTGATCGGGTGGATGGCTGCTACCCACGATCCGGAGGGAGTGATGAAGTCCTCCGACGAGCCGGTGAGCATGCCGCCGATGATGAAGATGAACAACTGGACCCACGTCATCAGGAAGATGCCGGCCGCGAGCCAAATAGTCCGGGATCCCGCCCGGGCGATGGCGGCCACGATGACGGCCAGCAGCGCAACATAACGCAGCACGTATTGGCCGTTGACTACGTGATAAACGCCTGCCTCACGTTGGGCTTCGATGGTGTTTTGGAAGTGGAAGTAACCGGCAAAAAACAGTTGGGCAAGTGATGAGAGCAGGATGATGGCCGCAAGGACCAGGAGGGTCTTACGCATGGGGAATCCTCGGACAAAACTTCACGGATTCGTCTAGGCCTTCGAATCGCCGGCTCCCTGGCTGCGGGCTGCCCCCACCGCCGACGACTGGCCGCCAGGCTGCCTGGACCAAGGGCAACCCATCAGGGCGGAGAGCTTCACTTGGAATCGTAAAATTGCTGGAGATAAATAGCAAGGGCACTGCGCCCAATACGCCGGCCGGTACAGCTCAGCCCTGTTCCGTGCCCACGTCTTTTCCGATGTCCTTCGCGTCCATGATGCGGTATGCATAGCCTTGTTCCGCGAGGAATCTCTGGCGCTTCGCGGCGAAGTCCTGGTCCAGCGTGTCCCGGGCAACCAAAGAGTAGAACCGCGCCGCCCGCCCATCCTGCTTGGGCCGCAGCAGGCGTCCCAGCCGCTGCGCTTCCTCTTGGCGGGACCCGAACGAGCCCGAGACCTGGATGGCCACGGACGCCTCCGGGAGGTCGATGGAAAAGTTGGCCACCTTGGAGACCACCAGGGTCTGAATCTCGCCTTTGCGGAAAGCATCGAAGAGCTTCTGCCGGGCTTTGACGCTCGTCTCACCCTTGATCAAGGGCGCGTCCAAGCGCTCGGCGATCTCGTCAAGCTGGTCGATGTACTGGCCGATCACCAGCAGTTGCTCACCCTTGTGGGCCTCCACCAACTGTTCCACCAAGGCGGTCTTCGTTTCCGAGGTGGCGCACAGGCGGTATTTGTCCGCGTCGTCGGCCATGGCGTAGGCCACCCGTTCGTCGCGGGGCAGGTCTACCCGGACTTCCACGCAATCCGCCGGTGCAATGTACCCCTGGGCCTCAATGTCCTTCCACGGAGCGTCGTACCGTTTGGGCCCGATCAGGCTGAAGACTTCGCCTTCGCGGCCGTCCTCGCGGACCAAGGTGGCGGTCAGGCCGAGCCTTCGCCTGGCTTGCAGGTCTGCGGTCATGCGGAAGATCGGTGCGGGAAGCAGGTGGACTTCGTCGTAGATGATCAGGCCCCAGTCGTGGCCGTCCACGAGTTCCAAGTGCGGATACAGCCCGCCGCGCTTGGTGGTCAGCACCTGGTACGTGGCGATGGTGACGGGCCTGACTTCCTTGACTGCACCCGAGTATTCGCCGATCTCATCCTCGGTGAGCGAGGTCCGCTTGAGCAGTTCGTCCCGCCACTGACGGGCCGAGACGGTGTTGGTCACGAGGATCAGCGTGGTGGTGGAGGACGTTGCCATCGCTGCAGCCCCCACCAGCGTCTTGCCGGCACCGCAGGGAAGCACGACGACGCCGCTGCCGCCGGCCCAGAAGTTCTCCGTGGCCACCTTTTGGTACGGACGCAGCTGCCAATCGGTTTCGTCCAGCATGATCAGGTGTGGCTGGCCGTCAACATACCCGGCCAGGTCTTCGGCAGGCCACCCGAGCTTGAGGAGCAGCTGCTTCAACTGGCCACGCTGCGAGGAATGGACCACCACGGTTTCCCCGTCGATCCGCGGCCCGAGGAGTGGAGCGATCTTCTTGGCCCGGATCACTTCCTCCAGCACGGGGTAATCATCGGTCCGCATCACCAGTCCGTGTTGCGGATCCTTCTCGAGGCGCAGCCTGCCGTAGCGGGACATGGTCTCTTCGATGTCGATCAGCAAGGCGTGCGGGACGGGGAAACGCGAGTACTTCAGCAGCGTGTCCAGCACCTGTTCCGCATCCAGTCCGGCGGCACGCGCATTCCACAGTCCCAGGGGAGTGAGGCGGTAACTGTGCATGTGTTCCGGCGCGCGCTCCAACTCCGCGAACGCCGCAATGGCATGGCGGGCCTCGGTGGCCAGCTCATGGTCGACTTCCAGCAATATGGTCTTGTCGCTTTGAACGATCAGGGGACCGTCGGTCACTCTTGATTCCTCACGTCTGCGTTACTCACTTGTGCCGGTCTCCGGCGGGCTCCACATCAATGATCCTGTGGATGGACAACACCCGCTCGGTGTCCTTGCCGGGATCGAACACCCTGACCCTGCCTCCGGAGACGGATACCGGCACCACAGTTTCGGTGTTCGAGTTGCCCAGGCTGTCCACCACGTTCATGGTGACGGCCTGCTTGAGCCTGATCGCCTTCTGCAGGGTTTCCAGGCCGAGCTGTGTTGACGCCTCTCCCGTCCCGTCCGCCGGGACGCTGCGGTGCTGCCGAAGAATGGACAACTGCGCCTCGACGTCGTCGTCCGGCGGTGCCGTTCGCGGTGCCGTGTATACCGGGCGCGCGCTGCCCGCCACCGCTGTGGTCCGCTTGAAACGCACGACGGCGGGTTCCACCTCCTGCACGGCGGGCGACAGTCCCAGCTCGCGCAGCACGCGCGCCGTTTCGCGGGGACTGGCGGATGAGGTGAGGACCGTGGGAGCGATGCGGACCAGGCTCAAAACCGAAGTCCGGGCCTCCAAGAGGAGCTCGGCAATGGCTGATTCGTCGTCGCTCTGGATGAAGCTTGCACTCGTGCTGACGCGGAGCCGCCCATGCCGGGATGCGGTGTCCTGAACCAGGTAAGCGAGCGGCTGGGGCACTTCCGTTGCCGAATGTTCGCGCAGGAAAACCAACAGCGATTCCGCGTCCTGTCCGGCGTCGAGCGCCCGGCGGATGCTCTCGGCAGAGAAACGGTAGATGGACGCTGGTCCCTGCCCCTCGGCGTCGGCCATGAGCAGCAGCGTCTCGCTGAGTTCCGGCGCCAGGTAGCCCGGCGCCACCGCCGTCAGGTCCGCCTGCAGCAGGATGTGGTTGACGGCCGCGGGCAGGTGCTCGCCAAGAATGGTCAACGCTTCTTCGGGATGACCTGTGGCGAGGGCCGAACCAAGTTGCGTAAAGGCCCCGGATCCCATCAGCCCCAGAAGCGTGGCCTCCTCGAGGATGCCTTTGACCAGGGAACTGAAGCGCCGGGACATCCTCGGCTGGGTCCATTCTGCGCGCTGCAACACGGCACGGGCATCCAGGACGGGCGCCTTGCCATCGGGGGCGGCGGCTTCAACCGTGAGTTCGTGCAATATTTCCAGGATCCTTCGGCGGACCACGGGCGCGTCGGGCCGTTGTGCTTCGGCGGACAAGGCGTTGATGGTGGTTCCGGCGGCGCCCTGATGGCTGCTTGGGGTGCTGCCTGCCAGGGGCTGGCCCACCAACGATGGTGCACGCTCACTGGCCAGCCAGGCGTTGACCAGCCACAGCCACTGCTCCTGACGCGGCAACGTCAGCCATTCAAGCGATGGCGGCTGAACCCAGGTGGAACTGTCCACATCCAGGCGCAACAGTCCTGCGAGGGCGCAGAGTTCCAGCAGGATGGCGGTCTGGTGCACCCCACAGCGGATGGACTCCGCGAGCCGCCGCAACTCGCGCACGCCAACGCCGCCGCTGCGCAGCGTGGCCAAGGGCTGCTCCCGGACGGCAAAGAGCAGCTCGTTGGCCAAGCGCAGAGTTTCGGCAATGGCCCCCATGGCCGCGTTGCGCCGCAGGGCCGCGCTCGTGTGCCCGAGTTCCGGAACAGGCGGCGTCAGGGTGAAATCGTCAACAATGGCGCCGCCCCGCAAGGCAATTCCCACGCTGTGGGGCAGCTCCACGTGCCCGGCATCCAGGGGAACCAGCAGGCCGCGGGCCAGCAGCCAGTCGACAGGCCCGACGTCGGCGCTCTCGTGGGTGACGGAGGCACGCCTTTGCGCTTGGGGCACGGCGCCCATTGCCCAGCTGCCGAACTTGTCCAGGAGTCCGGTGGTCCTTTCAGGTGCGCCGGCCAGGATCTGGTGGACGCCTTCCGGCGTGGAGGTCCAGCGCTGCAGCGAGAGGGCGGCGTCCATGGGCGTGCTGGCCGGATGGACACCCAGGCCGCTGTGATGGAGTTCGCCCACCAGTTGGACCACGCGCTGCGCGAACGCCGGCTGGAGCCTGACGAGTTCGGTGTAGCTGCGCCCGAGTCCTGCGGGGTAGATGCCGATGACGTCCTTGAGGCTTCCAACGGGAAGATAGAACTTTTGCCGTGAACTGGCAGGAGGATGGGTGGCTGGCGGCGCTTCCGCGCGATGGATGAGCGCCAGTTCCTGCAGCTTGGCCAGGATGGGCTCCAAAGCGGAGAGCGTGGACCCGGCAATGGCTCTCTTCAGTCCTGCGGCCGAAACACTGTGGCCAGTGTCCGTGTTGGTACACAAATGGAGGGTTTCCAGGACCTGCATCTCAGGTTTGGTGAGGCGTTCCAAAGCCCGCTGCACACTGACGCGGGCACTTGCCCGCGCCGCCAGGGCTGCGAAATCAGGCGCCATGGGCGAGATCAGGTCCGGCCGCGCGGCAAACAGAGCCCGCAGCGAGGCGTCGCTGCGCGTTTCAAGTTCCTTGCTGAGCGCGCGAATGAGGGACATCACTCCAAATTTACCGCCACCTGGGCCGGTCTCCACCGTTGCGGGGCCCGCTCTGCGTCCTTGGCTCGTGTTTTGGCACGCAGAGAGGGCCTCGCAACGCGGGGGGGTCGGCTAATGACGACGGCGCTGGCGGACGGCATCCACCACGGGAACAACGGCGAGCATGAAGGCCACGGGAAGTCCGTACAGCGCGGTGGAGGTAATCCACACGGGCGCAATCCCTCCGTTGAAGGCAATGGCCATGACGGCGGCAACAGCGGCCAGGGAAATGATGGCAACGGCAGCGGCGGCAATCGTGAGGGGGCGGCGGTAACCCGGGGAAGTCATGGCTCAACGCTAGCTGTTCGCCGGCAGGCGGCGCTACGCCGGACGTTGGAAGCGGGATTAGGGTGTCCGGCAGGATAACCTTGAAGGAACAGACCCACACGGACAGGGCTGTCACCCTCGATCCCGCAGGACTCTGTGGATGCGGTGGCGGCCCGACGTGTTTCCACGCAAGAACGAAGAAGGTTGATTACGTGCCCACCGGCAAGGTCAAGTGGTATGACAAGGAAAAGGGCTTCGGATTCCTCGCGGCCGAAGACGGCCAGGAAGTATTCCTGCCCAAGACGTCCCTGCCCGCAGGCGTCACCGAGCTGAAGGCCGGCACCCGCGTGGAGTTCGGCGTTGCGGACGGCCGTCGCGGAGCCCAGGCCCTGGGCTTGCGGGTCCTGGACAAGACCCCGTCCATTGCCAAGGCAAAGCGCATGAACGCCCGTGATCTTGCACCGTTGGTGCAGGACCTGGTCTCTGTCCTGGACAACTTGTCCGGTACGTTGTCTTCGGGAAAGTACCCGGAGGGCAACAAGGCCAAGGCCATCGGAATGGCGCTGCGCAAGGTTGCCGACGAGCTGGAAGCCTAGGACCGCCATGACATCGGAATCCGCACAGGAAATTCAGGCCGGGAGGGACGCGCAGGAAGCCCCTGCCGAAGACTCCGCAGCCCAGGCTCCTGCAAACGGAGACGCCCCTGCCAACAGGGTTGCCCCCGTGCGGACGCCCGCCGAACCCAAGGTCGCGGCTCCCAAGCCGCGCTCCGGCGTTCCCGTGTGGCGCACCGGCAAGCCGGACGCCTTCCTGGCTGCCGCCGTCGAGGTTGCACGCCAGGCAGTGGAAGGCATCGCGAACCGTGGGGAAGTAGGTGCCCACCTCGGAGCCAAATCGGAAGGCGACCGGGTGGTGACCCACCTCTTCGAATCCAAGCTCGCAGGCTACGGCGGCTGGCAATGGTATGCCGTGGTCACCCGCAACTCCAGGTCCAAGATCGTGACCGTCAGCGAGCTGGGGCTCTTGCCCTCGGAAGATTCCATCCTCGCGCCGGAATGGGTGCCGTGGGCCAAACGGGTCCGTCCGGAGGACGAGACTCCGTTGGTTGAAGAGACCGAGGAAGACGTCGCCGAGGAAGCGGTCAAGGCGGCCGAAGACGACGCCCAGCTGGATGAGGACGCGGACGACGCCGAAGAGATTGGGGCTGACGAGGACGCGGACGGCTCCGGCGAAGACGGCTAGCTTCAACGGAACACAGAAAAGGCGCCTGGCGGGAAGTTCATTCCCGGCAGGCGCCTTTGTTCGTTTCCGGCGTTGGGCCGTGGAACCGTTACTTCTTCAGTTCGCCAACGACGTAGTCGATGCTGGCGAGCAGTGCCGAGACGTCGTCCGGCTCGATGGCCACGAACGTGGCGATCCGGAGCTGGTTGCGGCCCAGCTTGCGGTAAGGCTCGGTATCAACCACGCCGTTCGCGCGCAGCACCTTGGCGATGGCGGCTGCGTCGATTGAATCGTCGAAGTCGATGGTGGCAATGACGTTGGAGCGTTCGTCTGCATTGGCAACAAACGGCGTGGCGTATTCGGAGGCCTCGGCCCAGGAGTAGACGCGGCTGGCGGAATCCGCCGTGCGCTTGCTCGCGAAGTCCAGGCCTCCGTTGTTGTTGAGCCACTGCACCTGGGCATCCAGCGTGACCAGCGTGGACAGCGAAGGCGTGTTGTAGGTCTGGTTCAGCTTGGAGTTGTCGATCGCCGTCTGCAGGTCTAGGAAATCGGGGATCCAGCGGCCGCTCGCCTTGACCCGGGCAGCACGCTCCAGGGCGGCGGGGGAGAAGAGGCCAAGCCACAGGCCGCCGTCGGAAGCGAAATTCTTCTGCGGTGCGAAGTAGTAGACGTCGGATTCGGAGACGTCCACGTCCAGGCCACCGGCGGCGGAGGTTGCATCCACCAGGACCAGTGAGCCCTCATCGGCGCCGTCCACGCGCTTGACCGGGGCGGCAACGCCGGTGGAGGTCTCGTTCTGCGGCCAGGCGTAGACGTCCACACCGGCCTCTGCCTTGGGCGTGGGGCGCGTTCCAGGCTCGGACTTGATGATGGAGGACTCGTCCAGGAAAGGGGCCTTGTTGGTGGCGGACGCGAACTTGGAACCGAATTCGCCGAAGGAGAGGTGCTGGGCCTTCTTTTCCACCAGGCCGAACGCAGCAACGTCCCAGAACGCGGTGGATCCGCCGACTCCGAGCACAACTTCGTAGCCTTCGGGTGCGCGGAAGAACTGGCTGAGGCCCTCGCGGACCGAACCCACGAGGTTCTTGACCGGAGCCTGGCGGTGCGATGTACCGAGGATGGTGGTGGCCGCGGCCGACAAGGCTTCGACTTGCTCCGGGCGGACCTTGGACGGTCCTGCGCCGAAGCGTCCGTCCTTGGGCAGCAGGTCGGCGGGAATGGTGATGCTGTTGTCGCTCACGGGTGGCTCCAATGGGTATCGGTCAAAGATGGGTCGTGGCAGGTGGCATCAGCTGCCCCTTCGACTCCCCAATTCTGCCTGACATGGCGCGCGGGCAGGAACCTGCGGCTGTCATAGTCCGCCACGTGGGACGGTGCCGTTTGCCTGGGCAGGGAGCCGGGGTGGGGGATTATTCAGAGTAATTCCAAATAAGCTAAGCTGGAGGAGGCGTCATGGGGCGGCGCCAAGGGACCGGCCGCCCCGACTGGACGCGGTACGGTGGACACTACGCGAGAACTGCGTTCGAGGAGAGCTGAGCTGGATGACGGATCTGATCGATACCACTGAGATGTATCTTCGGACCATTTTGGAGCTTGAGGAAGAGAACATCGTGGCTCTTCGGGCACGCATTGCCGAGCGCCTGCGCCATTCCGGTCCCACCGTTTCCCAAACCATCGGCCGCATGGAGCGCGATGGCTTGGTAATCGTGTCCAACGACCGCCACCTGGAGCTGACCGAGGTTGGCCGGAAGCGTGCCACTGAGGTCATGCGCAAGCACCGCCTGGCAGAACGCCTCCTGGCCGACGTCATCGGCTTGGACTGGGCCTATGTCCACGACGAAGCCTGCCGCTGGGAGCACGTCATGAGCGAGCGGGTTGAGCGCCGGCTGTACGAGCTGCTGGAGCACCCCACAGAGTCGCCCTACGGCAACCCCATTCCGGGCCTCGAAGCGCTCGGCGGACTTGCCACCCAGGTCTCCCTGCGTGGCGATGTCAACCTCCTTCAGGCCATGGACTCCTACGCTTCGGACTCACGTGTCGTGGTGAGCAGGCTGGCGGAACCCATCCAGGTTGAACCCGAACTGCTGACCCAATTGGATGAGGGTGGGATCCGGCCGGGAGCGGCAGTTTCCTTGGAGCGGGTAGGGGAGTATATCTCGGTGCGCGTCCCCGGCATCGAGGGGGCACTCGAGCTCCCGCCCGAGGTCGCAGCCCACGTCTTCGTGGCGGTTGGCTGAACGTAGAACTTTTGAGGCACCCTTCCGAAAGGACGGGTGCCTCTGTTGTTTCCTCCATGTTGGAGTGTCACATCTCACTCCGGCTGCCGGGCGGAACGGTGTGACCTGCGGTTTCCGCCAAAAAGTGATAAGGGCATCGGCAGGAAAACGGCGTGACAGAAGATAACGAATTTATTACCGAAGGCTTTAATCGCCTATAGTTGTCTACTAGCGCCGATACCAAAGCGTTACCTGATCTGGAGCCGAGCTCTGCCAGCAGATCAGGGGTGTTATCCACTACTGGCAGAGGCGGGGGAACCACAATCGGCTGCCTGAAGAAGCAGCCTTGGGGTGAAGTCCGCAGCAGCAGTGCCTACTTACGCAATTCCCTCCCGGGATACCTGTGTGCCGTATGCGCTGTGTGCGGGCCGGGTCTTTGCACTCTCTGATCCGAATCCGACAGCTAACTTCGCAGGCTTTCAAGAGAGGAACAGAGTTTGACATCGCAGAACGTCAGGGGCCGCCGACGCGCGTCCGGCCCCGCTGCTGAGCTGCGGCCAGCCCGCGCAGTAACGGAGATCCGGCCTCGCGACACCCAGCGTCAGGTGCGCCGCCGTAAGAGCCCGTTGCGCCAGGTTGCCGATTTCGCCGCAGCCAGTGGCGTAGGGCAGAAAGCCGGAGTGGCCTTGGCCGCTACGGGCCTTGCCCTCACTGTCGGTCTGCCGGCCACGAGCCCCGTGATGGCCACCTCCGAGTCGGGCCAAACAGAAGCCGCGCTTGCGGTAGCCGGTGGCAGCCAGCCTGAAGTTTCCGCGGCGGCCTCGGCAAAAATCGACTTCAGCCGCGCGGCGGTGGCCACCAAGGCCGATCCCGACGGCAAGCTTAAGCAACTGCTCAGCGCCCAGTCTGTTGGCAGCATCCAGGCCAGCTCGTCCAAGGGCACCCTTGGCAGCCCGCTGGATACGTTGACCACGGCCTCGCCGTTCGGCTACCGGGTCAGCCCCTTGACAGGCGGTACCGGGGACTTCCACCGCGGCCAGGACTTCGTGGCCCAGTGCGGTACGCAGGTCCACGCGGCTGCGGCCGGGAAGGTCACGTTCGCCGGCTGGCACGAGTACGGCGGCGGTAACCGCGTAGTAGTGGATCACGGCAACGGCCTCGAGACCACGTACAACCACCTGTCGTCCTTCAATGTCAAAGTAGGGCAGACCGTCAGCCGCGGCGATGTTGTGGCCCTGAGTGGCACTACAGGGGCTTCCACGGGCTGCCACCTGCACTTCGAGGTCCAGGTCAACGGCGAAGTCGTGGACCCCATGGGCTGGCTCTAAGCAAAGTCGATGGTCGTCTATCGCATTCTCGACACACCCCGTGACCTGAATGTGACATTCACGTTCAACTGTTGTACCGTCTAAAGCGCATCGGCTTTTTAGGGGGCCGATGCACTTGAGTGGATTGCCTAGCTCTGCCACCACTCAGGATCCGTTCGCAAAATTCGTCTGGCAGGGGCGGGGGAACCACTTTTGGTCTTCGAAAGAAGGCCTTGGGGTTAAGTCACAAAGCTTCCCGAAGCTCGTGGCCGGATGACTCCCATCCGAATCCGACAGCTCACCTCGCAGGCATTGGGAGAGGCTACCTACGTGTCATCACGCACTACCCCTGCGCGCCACCGCGCCGCGACGGTTCACCCGTTGAACACTCTTTCGAAGGCTGTTTCAACCAACGCCGGAACCGTTGGCCGCCAGGCCGCAGTTCTCGCCGCAGCCTCCGGCCTCGTCCTCAGCGTCGGCCTTCCGGCCCAGGCAGCTGACACGGACGTTTCCAAGGCCGAGACGAGCACGCAGCAGCTCCTCACCACCGAGGTTGTCACTGCAGAGCCCACCGCCACCGTTTCCTTCGAGAGCCCCGTCGTGGCCACCAAGGAAGCCCCGAAGATCCAGCGCGCTTCGCAGGCAACCCAGCGCTCCCAGAGCACCGGTGACCAGGCCGCAGGCGCCATCACCGCACAGTCCTCCGAAGCCAAGGATTCGGCCTCCAGCGCCGCAGCATCCGGCCTCGCCGCCATCGCCTACACGGGCATCGGCCACCCCTACGTTTGGGGCGGCACCACCCCCAACGGCTGGGACTGCTCCGGCTTCACCCAGTGGGTCTACGCCCAGGCCGGCATCAGCATCCCCCGCGTCAACGCCTGGACGGCCATGAAGCCCACCAGTACCCCGCAGCCGGGCGACCTGGTCATGCAGAATGGCGGCGCGCACGTTGGTATCTACGTCGGCAACGGCATGATGATCAGCGCACTCAACCCGAGCCAGGGAACCTTGCTCCACTCGGTGGCTTCCACTGGCACGTCTTCATTCTTCACCCTCCGCTAAAACCCGTTCGGGGTACGCCAGCATGCCCCCCAAGTGCTGGCTTGCCCACAAACCGCGTGTGTCCCCAACCGCTCGCGGAAACGAAAAGAGATTAAAAATGACCAGTGCACACAAGGTTGCACGGCACCGAGCTGAGGCACCCAAGACCAGCTCGCTCGCCGTGATCGCGAAGGCTGTCAGCGACAACGCCGGTGGCGTCGGTCGCCAGGCAGCGGTCATCGCTGCTGCTTCCGGACTGGTCTTGACCAGTGGCGTTGCCGCGAACGCTGCGGATACCAACGTCCAGCGTGAGTCCACGGCTACCACGGCCCTTGACGTCCAAGCCGTGGCGCAGTCCACCATCGCCGCTGATTCCACCGTGGCCATCTCTTACGAGAGCCCGGTTGTCACCACGGTGGAGGCTCCGGCTCCCGTTGTGGAGAAGGCGGCCCCGAAGGCGGAAGCCTCAACAGCATCCGGATCGAACGCCTCCGGTGCCAACGCCACGCTGGCAGTCAACAACACAGCTGCCGCCGCAAAGGCTCCCGCAGCTTCCAGTGGCCTCGGTGCCGCCATCGCCGCTGCGGCTTACGCCCAGCTTGGCGTGACCCAGGACTGCACCATGCTGGTCACCAACTCGTTGGCCGCCGTGGGCATCCACTTCCACGACTGGCCTGCCGGCTACCTCTCCCTGGGCCGCACCGTCAGCGCCGCCGAAGCCCAGCCCGGCGACCTCGCCTACTACGCCAACGGTGGCTACGGTGGAATGGCGCACATCGCCGTCTACGTGGGTAACGGAATGGCGGTGCACGGTGGATGGAACGGATCCACCACCGCACTCTTCAGCGTCAACGTGGGCTCCGGTCCGGTCTTCATCCGCGTGAACGGCTGACACAGCTTCAACAGGAACGCCCCGCAGGAATCCCTGCGGGGCGTTCCGCATTTAAGGCCCCAGAGGTGTCCCGCACGTGAACATTCGCCGACACTGCCTTGGAACCGGCCCGAAAATTCGTTGATACGGCATATAAGTGCTTACCCTTATGGTGTCGATCCACAGCCCGTACATGCAGAGGGCAGCCGGCCCTCGTGCCCCTGACGGGTGCGGCCGTGAAGAGGTACGTGCATGCGCACACTCGTTCTGAATGCTGGATATGAACCGCTGGCGGTAATAACATTCCGCCGGGCGCTGGTCCTTGTGCTGACTGGGAAAGCAAGCGTAGTGGCCGAAGGCGACGAGCCTGTCGTCGGGCCACAGGAGATTCTCGGACGCCCCTCCGTGATCCTCCTCAACCGCTACATCCGCCCCAGGTACAACAGGATCACTGCCGTGAGCCGCCGCGGTGTACTCCGCCGTGACGGCCATCGCTGCGCCTACTGCGGTAAAACAGCGCACACCATAGACCACGTCCACCCCAAATCCAGGGGCGGCGCGGATTCCTGGGAAAACCTGGTTGCGGCGTGTTTGAAATGCAACAACGCCAAGAGCGACCATACCCCCGCCGAGATGGGCTGGAAACTTCGGTTCACCCCCGGCGTTCCCAAGGGGACCATGTGGCAGATCAAAGAACTCGAGAAACCTGCGCCGGACTGGGACCCGTTCCTTTTGCCGGAATCCGCTGCCTGATCGATTTCTGTTGCCCTCCACCCGTACAGGTAATCTGGGCGGATGGAGTTCAACGCCGTGATCCTGGCGGGTGGCAGGGCCACCCGCCTCGGTGGCGTGCCCAAGCCCGCGTTAAGGTACGACGGCGCCAGCCTCCTTTCGCATGCGCTGGACGCCGCCCGGGGTGCTTCGGAGATCGTGGTGGTGGGCCCAGGTCAGGAGGGTCTTCCCGACGGAGTCCTGTCCGCCCGTGAAGAACCCGCGTATGCAGGACCCGCTGCGGCCATTGCTGCCGGGTTGGCCGTCCTTGCCGGCGCGGGCCCGGCGCCGTGGACGTTGGTGGTTGCCTGCGACATGCCGCATGCTTCCGCGGGCGTGGAAACCCTGCAGAGGGAATTGGCGGGACACCAAGGCACCGAAGGAGCCATGGCCGTCTCTTCAGACGGCCGCCAGCAACCCCTGCTCGGCATCTACAGCACCAGTGCGCTGGAACGGGAAGTCGCTTTGGCCAAGGAAGGTTCGGGGTTAACGAACGCGTCAGTCTTCCGGCTGCTTGCTAGGCTGAATGTGCTGGCTGTAGCTGTTCCGGAAGGCTCCACGGACGACGTGGATACGTGGGAGGACGCAGCGGCCTTGGGCATTGACAACCACTTGGAGGCAGACGTGAAGAGCCAGGACGAGACACTTGAGGAATGGTGCCGCACCTTGCTGCAGGCCTTTGAGCTTGAAGGCGTCGACGTGGACGTCAACGAAATCCTTGCCGTAGCGGGAGTGGCAGCCCATTCGGTGGTACGTCCCGCAGCCCCGCTGACCACGTTCATTGCGGGGTACGCGGCCGGGATGGCCCGGGGAATCGGCCAGGCCAACGATGATGCCGCCATGGCGGCCGCCCTCGACCTTGCCCGCCGGTTGGCCAAGCAATACGCGGAGCCCGAGGCCGAAACCGAATGACGGAGGCCCCCGAACAGGGCCACCATTCGGCGCATACCTGGCAAGAGGCCCGGCAGCGTGCGTTCGACGTCGCCACCCCCATACCCCCGAGCCCTGTTCCGCTGCGCGCAGCATTGGGGCGGACCCTTGCCCAGGACGTCCTCGCGCTGCAGGACATGCCGCACTATGCGTCCTCGGCCATGGACGGTTGGGCGGTCAATGGCAGCGGACCGTGGATCCTCAATGAGCCTGGCCAGCGCCTGGCGCCACACCAAGCCAGCCCGATCGTCACGGGCGGCCTCGTTCCACCGGGAGCCAAAGCCGTCCTTCGAAGCGAAAGTGGCGTCATCACCACCGACGACGACGGCTTGCCGGTTTTGGCGCTTGGCGGCACCGCCAAGCCGGGGGAGCCGCGCAACGGACAACACATCCGTAAGGCGGCGGAGGAAGCCGCCGCGGGTGAGGTCCTGCTGAAGAAGGCAACGGTGCTGAACCCTGCCCACCTTGCCGTCGCCGCCTTGGCTGGCCTGGACGAACTGCCTGTCCTGGGCAAGCCCGTGGTGAGGTTCCTGCTGACCGGGTCCGAAGTGGTTGAGCAGGGCGTCCCTGCACCCGGCCAGGTCAGGGACACCTTCGGGCCGCAACTGGGATCAGTGGTGGAGCTTCTTGGCGGGATTGCCGGCGGGCAATTCCGGGTGGGCGACAACTTTGACGACTGGCTGTCAGCGTTGCAGGACGCCGAGCCAGTCGGCAAGGCTGGTCCCACGGAACTGCCGTTCGAGGCAGAGCCGCCTGCCGACGTCGTTATTACCACCGGGGGGACCGGACGCTCGGGAACCGACCACTTCCGGAAAGCCGTGGGTGAGCTGGGCGGACGGTTGCTGATCGACGGGATCGCCATGCGTCCGGGGCATCCGGCTGTGTTGGCGGAACTGCCGGATGGCCGCTTTATCCTCGGCCTGCCGGGGAACCCGCTCGCCGCCATGATGGCCTTGTTTACGGTGGGCGGTCCGCTGCTCGCAGCCTTGGGCCACGGCCGCCTCGGGGATGTGGGCGAGGTACCGTGCGGTTCAATGATCGACGCCGATCCAGGCCGCACGCGCTTGATGCCGTTCAAGCTGGTTTATGGACTGGCCTCGCCTACGCAGCACGCCGGGCCCGGAATGATGCGCGGATTGGCGGGAGCGGACGGCGTCATGGTGGTGCCGCCCCATGGAGTCCAGATGGGGGAGTTGGTTCCGGCGTTCCCGCTGCCGTGGGGGAAGCCGCTGCCAACGCCCAAAGCTGCCGATGACAAAGCCCGCAAGCCGCCGGTCCGCCCACAGAGGAAGGCGCCGACGGGGCCTGTTGACTGGAGTGCGCTGGACGCCTGACGCTGTCCGTGGACCCGGGTGGCGACTTTGCCGCCCGGCTTGTAATGATGGACACATGAACAGGCATGCCCCAGAACAGGACATCAACGAGGATGACCTGCAAATCCACCCGCCCAAACGAGCAGCCGCCGGCCTGAAGGCCGTGAGCGTTGCCCTGGAGCGCGGCTATTCCCAGGCCGGGGTCGCCCGCACCGTCCGCTCCATGCTCCGGGTCAACCAGCGGGACGGCTTCGACTGCCCGGGCTGCGCTTGGCCCGAATCCATTACGGGACGGCGAAGCCCCGCGGAATTCTGTGAAAACGGCGCCAAGGCCATCGCGGAGGAAAGCACCACCCGCACCGTCGGCGGGGAATTCTGGGCGAAGCATTCCCTCGCGGATCTGGAAGACAAGACGGAATACTGGCTGGGCAGCCAAGGCCGTATCTCGGAACCCGTAGTCATCCGCCCTGGCGACACGCACTATTCGCCGATCAGCTGGACAGAGGCGTTTTCGCTGATCGGGGAGCACATCAACGCTTCCACGCCTGATCGCTGTGCCTTCTACACGTCGGGCCGGACGGCCAATGAAACCGCGTTCATGTACCAGCTGTTTGCACGGAGCCTGGGTACCAACAACCTGCCGGACTGCTCCAACATGTGCCACGAGTCTTCCGGGAGTGCACTCAACCCGACCATCGGCATCGGCAAAGGCACGGTATCCCTGGAGGACATCCATCATTCGGAGCTCGTCTTCGTGGTGGGACAAAACCCAGGCACCAACCACCCCCGCATGCTGTCGGCACTGCGTGACTGCAAGAACAACGGGGGCAAGGTTGTTGCCATCAACCCGCTCCCCGAGGCCGGGCTGCTCAACTTCAAGGATCCGCAGTCCCTCAACGGCGTCATCGGCGGCGGAACCACCATCGCCGACGAGTTCCTGCAGATCAAGGTGGGCGGCGACCTGGCCCTGTTCCAGGCGCTGGGCCACCTGCTGCTGGAAGAGGAGAAGCGCAACCCGGGTACCGTCGTCGACAAGTCGTTCATCGGCAAGCAGACAGAGGGTTTCGAAGCCTACGTAAGGGCCCGCTCCGTGCTCGATTGGGACGAAACCGAACGGGCAACGGGGTTGTCCCGTGAAGAAATCACCAAGATCGCAGGCATGATGGCCGCCTCCAAGGCAACCATCATTTGCTGGGCCTTGGGACTGACCCAGCAGCCGCACTCCGTGGACACGCTCAAGGAGATCATCAACCTGCTCCTGCTCCAGGGAAACTTCGGTAAGCCCGGCGCGGGTGCCTGCCCGGTGCGCGGCCACTCCAACGTGCAGGGCGACCGCACCATGGGCATCTGGGAAAAGCCCAAGGAACAGTTCCTTGCCGCCTTGGACACAGAGTTCGGATTCCGGATGCCACGCGACCACGGCTACGACTCGGTGGAAACCCAGCACGCCCTGGAAAAGGGCGACGTGGACGTGTTTGTTTCCATGGGCGGAAACTTTGCGGCGGCGGGTTCTGATACCAATGCGCTGGAGGCCGGACTCAAGACTGCGGGCCTCACGGTCCACATTTCCACCAAGCCAAACCGGGCCCACGTTGTCCACGGCAAGACGTCCCTGATTCTTCCCACCCTGGGCCGGACGGACACGGACGACAAACACCCCAAAGGCAAGCAGTTCCTGTCGGTGGAAGACTCCATGTCCGTGATCCACAAGACGCAGGGACGGCTTGAACCCGTTTCCGAACACCTGCTGAGCGAGCCCGTGATCGTCGCCCGAATGGCGCAGGCAACGCTCGGGGATGACCACGAGGTGGACTGGCGCGCCATGGCCGAGGACTACGACGTGATCCGGGACCACATTTCCCGCGTCATTCCCGGTTTCGAGGACTTCAATACCCGGGTGCGGACCAAGAACGGCTTCGTCCTGCCCAACCCGCCGCGCGATACCCGGACGTTCGCTACGGACATCGGCAAGGCCCGCTTCACGGTAAGCCCGCTGGAGTACTTGGAAGCGCCCGCGGGTCACTTGATCCTGCAAACAGTGCGCAGCCACGACCAGTACAACACCACGTTCTATGGCCTGGATGACCGGTACCGCGGAGTATCCGAGGCCCGCCGGGTGGTCCTGGTCCACGAGGAGGACCTCGCGGAGCTCGGATTCGGGGACCGCGACCTGGTGGACGTCATTTCCACGTTTGCCGGCACCGAGCGGCGGGCCAACAAGTTCCGCCTCGTCGCCTACCCGACGGCCAAGGGCTGCGCAGCCGCCTACTTCCCGGAGGCCAATGCGCTGGTCCACCGCGAACTCGTGGCGCGGGAGTCCAATACGCCGGGCTACAAGGCGATGACCGTGCGGTTCGTTCCGCATCACGAGGAAGAAGCCTGACATGGGACGCGTTACCCAACGCCGCAAACTGCACAAGTTCGTCCTGGACGGATCACCCCAGGCCCTGGAGCATCCCGTCCGGTACAAGGAGGATGTCCTTGCCGTGGAGGAGCCGCTGGAAATCCGGCTGGGGGAGATGTCCTTCTCGGTGACCATGCGGACTCCAGGCGACGACTTTGACCTCGTGGCCGGGTTCCTGGTCTCCGAAGGCGTCATCTGGGAGCCCGGGCAGTTGGTCTCGGAGCGCTTCTGTGCGGGGGAGGACGAGGACGGCGTCCAAACGTTCAACGTGGTGGACGCCCAGTTGCGTCCCGACGTCGAACGTCCTGAGACGGGCCGCAACGTGTACACCTCAAGTTCGTGCGGCATTTGCGGCACGGACTCGATCGAGGCCGTCCGCAAGTCCTCGCACCACAGCCCCAAGGAAGATCCCGTGACTGTGCCGGTGCAGTCATTGGCGGCCCTTCCGGACAGGCTCAGGGAAGCCCAGGCGGTTTTTGCCAAGACGGGCGGGGTGCATGCTGCCGGACTTTTCCGGATTCACGACGACGGCACCTCCGAGCTGCTCTGCCTGCGGGAAGATGTGGGTCGCCACAACGCGGTGGACAAGGTCATCGGCTGGGCCTTGCGGGCCGGCAAGCTGCCCCTCCAAGGCACGGTCCTGCAGGTTTCCGGACGGGCATCCTTCGAGCTCGTGCAAAAGGCAGCCATGGCCGGCATCCCCGTGCTGTCCGCCGTCAGCGCACCTTCGAGCCTTGCCGTGGAACTGGCAGCGGAAACGGGAGTCACGTTGGCAGGATTCAGCCGCGGCCACAGCATCAACGTGTACGCGGGAGTTGAGCGCATTCTCCAGGACGCAGCCATTCCCGCAGCAGGAGGCCTGGCCCATCAGGGATAGACTCCCATCACTTGGCTATTGCGCTGGAACAACGTAGATTTTATCCATCGAATGGAATCGCCGGTGGGCCCGGAACGTCACCTCTTTGACGGGTCCAGTCCCGCCGCCAACCAGTCCCGCCGCCCAGCTCATGCCAAAGGGGATTTAATTGCACGACGACCGTCGGATCACTGAACAGCGTCTCGATCGATTCGTTCGGGAACGCCTTCTTCCGGCCATTTATGGCAGGTCCGTGCCCCTTGAACTGAGCAGCTGGGATGCGCCGGGCGAACCTGTCCCGGCCGCTGAAGCGCTGCGCCAGATGTTCACGCCCCAGGAGCCCGGTGCGGCGTGGGGCAGAGCATGGAGCACCAAGTGGCTCCGGCTCCAGGGCGAGGTTCCCGAGGGCTGGGGTGTCTCCGAGGACACCACGGTGGAGATCATCGTGGACCTTGGCTTCAACAGCGACGCCCCGGGATTCCAGTGCGAAGGGACCGCTTGGCGCGCTGACGGAAGCATCATCAAGGCAATCTCGCCGCGCAACTATCACGTCCCCCTCAAACTTCTGGGTGGCGGGCTGTCCGTGGACTTCTATGTTGAAGCCGCCGCCAACCCGGATGTCGCGCAAGGGTGGTCCTTCGCTCCGACTCCGTTGGGAGACAAGGCCACCTCCGGTGATGCACCCCGTTACCGGCTGGGCCGCATCGCCATCGCCGAACTCAACGAGGCCGTCTGGGAGTTGAACCAGGATGTCTGGACCCTCACCGGCCTCATGCATGAACTTCCCATGGAGCTGCCCCGCCGCCACGAGATCCTGCGGGCCCTGGAGCTCATGCTGGATGTCATGGATCCGGACGACATCGCCGGAACCGCCGCCGAGGGCCGGGCCGTGCTCGCAGAAGTCTTGAAGCGCCCCGCGTACGCCTCGGCCCACGAGCTGCTGGCCACTGGCCACGCCCACATCGATTCCGCGTGGCTGTGGCCGGTCCGGGAAACCATCCGCAAGTGTGCCCGAACCTTTTCCAACGTGGTTGCTCTCATGGATGAGGACCCCGACTTCGTTTTCTCCTGCTCTTCGGCCCAGCAGATGGCGTGGATCAAGGAGTACTTCCCGGAGCTCTTTGTCCGCATCCGGGAGAAGGTCAAAGCCGGCCAATTCGTTCCGGTAGGCGGCATGTGGGTGGAATCGGACACCAACATGCCCGGCGGTGAGGCCATGGCCCGGCAGTTCGTGGAAGGCAAGAGCTTCTTCAGGCGCGAGTTCGATGTTGAATGCGAGGAAGCCTGGCTGCCTGATTCCTTCGGTTACTCCGGGGCCTTGCCGCAGATCGTGAAGTCCGCCGGGTCCCGGTGGTTCCTGACGCAGAAGATTTCCTGGAACAAGGTCAACAGGATGCCGCACCACACCTTCACGTGGGAGGGAATCGACGGAACCCGGCTCTTCACGCACTTCCCGCCCGTGGATACCTACAACGCGGAGCTGCACGGCCGGGAGCTCGCCCATGCAGAGCGCAACTACCGCGATCACGGCCGGGGAACCATGTCCCTGGTGCCGTTCGGCTATGGCGACGGCGGTGGTGGGCCGACGCGCGAAATGGTGGCGGCCGCGCACCGCACGGCAGACCTGGAAGGTTCGCCCAAGGTGCGGATGGGCACCCCCAAGGACTTTTTCACCAAGGCCGAAGCGGAGTACACCAACCTCCCCGTCTGGGTGGGCGAGATGTACCTGGAGATGCACCGGGGAACCTACACCAGCCAGGCCAAGACCAAGAAAGGGAACCGACGCAGCGAACACCTCCTGCGGGAGGCTGAGCTGTGGTGCTCCACGGCCGCTGTCCGTGTGGGCCACCCTTACCCGGCGGCGGAGCTCAAGCGGCTCTGGCAACTGGTACTTCTCCAGCAGTTCCACGACATCCTGCCGGGCAGCTCCATCGCCTGGGTCCACCAGGATGCAGAACGCAACTATGAGGCGATCGCCCGGGATCTTGAAGCCTTCATCGCCGAAGCTGCACGGGCACTGGTGGGCCAGGGTGACACGGAGTTCCTGCTCAACGCGGCACCCCACAAGCGGCACGGGGTGCCGGCGCTGGGCGTGGCGGAATCCATCCGCCCGGAGGCCGTGGTGGAGGCGACGGAGGAGTCCGGTGGCTATGTCCTGGATAACGGCGTGGTCCGCGCCGTCCTCGACGCCAGTGGCCTGCTGACCTCACTCATCGACCACGCCAGTGGTCGGGACGCCATTGCACCCGGCCAGGCGGGCAACCTCCTGGAGCTTTTCCGGGACACCCCGAACGAGTGGGACGCCTGGGACATCGAGGAGTTCTACCGGCGCAACGTTACCCGGCTGACCGACGTCGAAAGCATCGCCCTGGAGCGCACGGCGAGCGGCGCCGTCGTCGTAGTTAAACGGGCCGTTGGCGCATCGACCATCACCCAGCGCGTCACCTTGGATGCCGGTGCGGAGTCGCTGGGCATCTCCACCGAGGTGGATTGGCAGGAACGCGAAAAGATGCTGAAGATCGCCTTCCCGCTGGACGTACGGGCGGACCAATCGGCCTCTGAGACGCAGTTTGGCCACGTCTTCCGGCCCACCCATACCAATACATCGTGGGATGCTGCCAAATTCGAGATCTGTGCCCACCGGTGGATCCACGTTGCAGAGCCCGGGTACGGAGTGGCTGTCAGCAATTCTTCAAGCTACGGGCACGATGTCACCCGGGCCGTGCGCGAAGACGGTGGAACGACGACGACGGTCCGCACCTCGCTGCTGCGCTCGGCAAAGTTCCCGGACCCCGAGGCAGATCGTGGCCAGCACACCCTGGATGTTTCCATCAGGCCCGGCGCCGGGATCGCCGATGCCGTGGAAGAGGGGTACCGGACAAACCTCAAGCCGCGATTCGTCCGCGGCAAAGATGCAGTGGAACCGCTGGTGGCGGTGTCCAACCCGGCGATCGTGGTGGAAGCCGTGAAGCTTGCCGAGGACGGCTCCGGCGATGTGATCGTGCGGCTGTACGAATCCCTGGGGCAACGGTCGAAGGGCACGGTGTTGGCCAACTTCGAATCGGTCGGCGCAGTGGCAACGGACCTGCTTGAGCGGCCCGTTGAAGCACGTGGCGTGGAATGTTCGCCGAGCGCGGCCGAGTTGACGCTCCGGCCGTTCCAGCTGGTGACGCTGCGGTTCTCGCGCGAGGCGTAACGCGTGACGCCAGGGCCGGCCGCCCTGGCGTCAGCCTAAACGTCGTGTTGGAGCCGCTTCACGAAGAGCTTGGTGCGTTCCTGCCGGGGCGCCCGGAGCACTTCGGCTGCGGGACCGCGTTCCACCACCACTCCGCCGTCCATGAAGATGACTTCGTCGGCGACATGCTGGGCGAAAGCCAGCTCGTGCGTCACGATCACCATGGTCCAGCCTTCTTCGGCGAGCTCCTTGATGACGCCCAGGACGTCGCCCACCAGCTCGGGATCGAGCGCCGAGGTGGGCTCGTCGAAGAGCAACAGCTGCGGCTTGAGCGCCAGCGCGCGGACGATGCCGACACGTTGCTGCTGGCCACCGGAGAGTTCAAAGGGGTAGGCATCGCGCTTGTCGGCCAGGCCAACCCGGTCCAGCAGCCGCTCCGCGTCTGCGATGGCCTCGGCGCGGGGACGTTTCTGGACCTGCACGGGGCCCTCGATGATGTTCTTCAGCACGGTCATGTGGGGGAACAGGTTGTAGTGCTGGAAAACCATGGCGCTGCGGTCCCGCAGCGCGGCGATGTCCTTCTTGCCCACCTTGGTGCTGAAGTCGATGGAGAGGCCGCCCTCGGCGCCGTCGTCCCCGAAGGCGACCGTGCCGGCGTCGGGAATTTCCAATCCGTTGAGCGAGCGGAGGACGGTGGTTTTGCCCGAACCGGACGGACCGATCAGGGCAACCACCTGGCCGCGGCGGATGTCGATGTCGATGTCGCGCAGCACCACGTTGCTGCCGAAGGCTTTGGCAAGGTTTCGGGCCGTCAGGACCGGAACCGGACGGGGGTGCGGAGTCTCAGTGGGCGACATAGCGGTCCAATCTCCGTTCCACGGCGGACTGTGCCGTGGAAAGGACAAGGCAGATCACCCAGTAGACCAAGGCCGCCTGCAGATACAGGACCATGAATTCCTGGCTGAATGCGGCGATCTGCTGGGCGTTGCGGAACAGTTCGGTGACCAGGATCAGCGAAGCGAGCGAGGTGTCCTTCACCAACGAAATGAAGGTGTTGGACAGCGGCGGGACGGACACCCGGGCGGCCTGGGGGAGGATGATCCGAACCAGGGTTTGCCTGCTGGACATGCCGATGGTGTGCCCGGCCTCCCATTGGCCCTTGGGTACGGACAGAATGGCCGCACGGATGATCTCGGCCGCGTAGCCGCCCACGTTGAGCGAGAACGCGATGATGGCGCTGGGCCAGGGATCAAGCTTCACCCCCATGCTGGGGAGGCCGTAGAAGATCACGAACAACTGGACCAAGAGGGGAGTGCCGCGGATGACGGACACGTAGAAGCGTCCGATGCCCGAGAGCAGCCAATTCGGACTGAGCCGCATCAATGCCACCACGAGGGCCAGCACCAAACCGAAAGCGAAGGACAGCAGGGTCAGGGGAATGGTGCCCGTGACGGCCCCCGTGATGATGGGCCCGAAGGAACTCCAGACGAGGTCCCAGTTCATCTACTTGGAGACGTCCGCGCCGAAGTACTTGTCCGAGATCTTTGCCAGGGTGCCGTCAGCCTGCAGGTCGGCAAGGGCCTTGTCCACGGCCTTGGTCAGTTCAGTGGAACCCTTGCGGAAGACGAAGGCGCTCTCGGTCTTGTCCGGGGCCTCGGCGGCCACCTTGAGTCCGGAGTCCGGCGTGGTCTTGGCGTAGTCCAAGTACGTGAGCTTGTCATTGACTGTGGCGTCCACGCGGCCCTGCTGGACCAACGTTGCCGCCTGGGCCCAGCCCTCGACTGCCTGCACGTTGGCGCCGGCGTCCACGGCCATCTTGTAGAAGTTGCTGGTGAGGGACTGGGCCGTGGTCTTGCCCTTGAGGTCCGCGAAGCTGTTGATGCTCGAGTTGTCCGACTTGGTTACGACGACGCCCGTGGAGATGGTGTACGGGCTGGAGAAGTCGTACTTGGCCTTGCGGTCCTCGTTGATGGAGATCTGGTTGGCGATCGTGTCGAAGCGCTTCGCGTCGAGTCCGGCGAAAATGCCATCGAACTGCGTCTCCTGGAACGTTGCCTTCACTCCAAGCTTCTCCGCCACTGCCTTGGCGATTTCGACGTCGTACCCGGTCAGTTCGCCCGCGCCGTTGGCGTGGAAGCTGAAGGGACGGTAGGTGCCCTCGGTGGCGATGACCAGTTCACCCTTGGACTTCACATCGGAGAGGGACGTATCGCCACCCGACTGGGACGGAGTGGATCCGCCACCGCCGCAGGCGGAGAGGGCGAGGGCCACAGAAGCCATGGTAGCGGCCAGGACAGAGCGACGGGAACGGAGACTGGTCATGAAAGCCATCTTAGCCACGGCCCCTGTCTGGCTCATTGCGCCGACGCGGGCGAGGCCGCAAAAGTGCCGTTAAAAAGGCTGAGTGGGGGCGGTCCCCAACAGCCCGCCACCACTCATCCCCCCAATTGTGATCATGAGGGCGCCACATCCACCGGAAACCCGTTCTCTGATTCCGCTGTCAGGCTGCAAGCCTCATTCACACATTCATGATTGTGCCACGATCTAATGCTTTTGTGAAAGTCTTACGCTGTGCGACGTGCTTTGCGCCTGGCATACGCTTTCGAGAACCATATTCCGGCCAGCCCAATGGCCGTCGCCAGGACTGCCGAATAGTTGATCAGGGACCGCAACCAGAGGTGGACCAGTGGAATCAACGGGAAGAGTTGGGAGACCAGGAGCAGGGTCAGGCCAACGAACAGCAAAGCCGAGGCGGCGCGCAACAACGTGGGAAAACGCCCCGTGACGGTCCGCCAGATGGCAGGGAGCAGGCAGGCCGAAACAAAGCCGGGGTAGAACCGGCCAAGGGCCGCGTACGCCTCCATGGACGGTCCCCACGTCAACCCCGTCATGCCCACGGTGGAACCCCGGGTGTCGGTGATGAAGAAGAAGAAAGCCGTCAGCGCCGCGACGATCGCGAGCACGGTGAGGCCCCACGGGCCCCGGATGGCGCGTACGGCGGATCTGGAGCCAAAACCCGTGGCGATCTTGATGCCCATCAGCAGGAATGTTCCATACAGCAGGAAGCGCAGGATCAGGTTGGTCAGGTTCATTCCCCCGAGCACGGCGTCGATGGCCAGGTAAGGCCCTTCGATGCTGAGCAGGATGTCCATGGTCATCAGGGCAAAAATGTAGAAGACCACGCGGTTCTCCCCGCGCAGCGCACTGGGGATGCGCGCCACAGTAATGGCCAGGCAAATAATCAGCGTTGCCCAGGGCAGGACAGCCGTCATCCGAGGTTCTCCCAAATTCGTTCAGTTCGTTCGTGGTCTTGTTCTTGCCGGCGCAGGGTCTTGCCCAGGGCCTGGAGACGCTCACCGGACAGTGTCACCAGTTCGCCCAGCGTCATCCTGTCCAAGGCGTCCTGGCGTCCGTGCGGCGTCCAGCCTGCTTCGTTTTCCGTGATCAGCCCACCGGCGATCAGCCCGCCCGCCGGTCCGACGCCGGCCGCCCGTGAGGTGGCAATCGCCAGTTCGGGAGGGAGCCGGTTGGCCGTCAGGTGGGCGGAGAAGTTTTGGGGAGCGATCCCCGTGGTTTCGCTGACCCGGTGCCGCAACTCGCCGTCGTCGATCGCGTCAACCCAGTTCCGCACGGCGGTGGGGTGCGGCGTGGCTGTGAGCCCCAAGGTTGGGACGCTGCCCGGGTCACTGCGCTCCACAACCGCGCGCAGCAGGTCGATCGTCGCGATCTGGCTGACGAGCTCCGCAGGAGTCGGCGGGACGGGGTCACCACGGAGGTCTGCGTAGAGATCGAAGGTAGCCAAAGCCTGGACGGGGTTGAGGTCGTACGCCCGGCTGATGCTGACCAGGGTGGACTCCGCCACCTTGCCGCGCACCAGTTGCTGGGCGAGCGTAGTCCTTTTGATCCCCGAGATCCTGCAGACGTCGGCGATGCTGGCGTCCGGCGCAACGCCATGGAGCCAGCGCTGGAACGCCTTGGACTGTAAGGGCATGGAGGACTTTCTGTATCTCTCAAGGGGGCGGCTCCAGCTTCGCTCGTAAGTTTGCTGGAAGTGGGAGTACGAAACGATTTTACGCGGACGCCACATTGAATTATGCTTGATTCTTGAACCCGCTGGTCCGTACACCCCCCAAGTCCGGACCGGCGGGTTTTTCCATGCCTGCACGGAATGCGCAGGCTGCGAGAGGATCAAACGAATGACTGCAACCTTGGTAGCCAAGGACCTTGCCGGTGGTCACGGCCACCGAACGCTCTTTTCGAAGCTGTCCCTGACTGTGGCGCCCGGCGACGTGGTGGGCGTGGTTGGCGCCAACGGAGCGGGCAAATCGACGCTGCTGCGCATCCTCGCCGGCGTTGACCAGCCGCAGGAAGGCACCGTGAGCCTGGCCCCGTCCGACGCGTTCGTTGGCTGGTTGCCGCAGGAACATGAGCGGACACCGGGCGAAACAATCGCCGCCTACATTGCCCGCAGGACCGGTTGCGCCCAGGCGACCGTTGAGATGGAAGCCACGGCCGAGGCCCTCGGATCCGGTGCGCCCGGAGCTGATGACGCCTACTCCCTGGCCTTCGACCGCTGGATGGCCTCCGGCGCCGCGGACCTCGAAGAGCGCGTTCCAGCAGTGCTTGCCGATCTCGGCCTGGAGTTGGGCGCCGAGGCGCTCATGACCGGACTCTCCGGTGGCCAGGCGGCCCGCGTTGCGCTCGCCGCGCTGTTGCTGAGCCGCTTCGACGTCGTCCTTCTGGACGAGCCCACCAACGATCTGGACCTGGACGGTTTGGCCCGTCTCGAGGCTTTCGTCCAAGGTCTCCGGGGCGGCGTGGTGCTCGTCTCGCACGACCGTGAATTCCTGGCCCGTTGCGTCACCACAGTGGTGGAATTGGATCTGGCGCAGAACTCCGTTGCAGTCTACGACGGCGGATATGAGTCCTTCCTGGAAGAACGGTCCGTCGCGAAGCGGCACGCTCGGGAACGCTACGAAGAATACGCCTCCACCAAGGCAGACCTGGTGGCCAGGGCGCGCACGCAACGCGAATGGAGCTCCCAAGGCGTCCGGAACGCAATGAAGAAGAACCCGGACAATGACAAGATCCGCCGGGCCGCCAGCACCGAGTCCTCCGAGAAGCAGGCGCAGAAGGTCCGACAGATGGAGTCGCGCATTGCCCGCCTCACGGAGGTGGAGGAACCGCGGAAGGAATGGCAGCTGCAGTTCAGCATCGGCCAGGCACCCCGCTCCAGCGCCGTCGTCGCTACCTTGCGCGACGCCGTCGTCCGCCAGGGAGACTTCACGCTGGGACCCGTCAATGTGCAACTCAACGGTGGCGAACGCATCGGCATTACCGGACCCAACGGGGCCGGCAAATCCACCCTCCTGAGGCTCTTGCTTGGCACCCGCGCGCCGGACGACGGCGATGCCTCCATGGGTGCCTCCGTCGCCATCGGCGAAATCGACCAGGCCCGCGGAATGCTCGACGGCGGCAAACCGCTGGGTGACGCTGTGGAAGCGGTGCTGGTTGATTGGAACAGCGCGGACGTCCGGACGCTGCTGGCGAAGTTTGGCCTTAAGGCGGACCACACGTCCCGTACGGTGGATTCGCTGTCTCCGGGGGAGCGGACCCGGGCCGCCCTGGCGCTGCTGCAGGCCCGCGGTGTAAACCTGCTGGTGTTGGACGAACCCACCAACCACCTTGACCTTCCGGCCATCGAACAGCTCGAGGAAGCCTTGGAAAGCTATGAGGGTGCCCTGCTGTTGGTCACCCACGACCGCAGGCTGCTGGAGAACGTCAGGCTCGATTCGCGCTGGCACCTGGAAAACGGCCGTGTCCAGGAGCTGCACCACATACCAGGCCAGGAGAAACAAGCATGAGCATGGATGGCGTTGCCTGGAGCTCGCTGTACAAACTCACCCGCGCCCAGAGCGGCTCCCAGCCGTTCTCCAAGGAGACCCTGAAACGCGTCCTTGGGTTCGCTGCCCCGCACAAGGGCAAGCTCATTGCGTTCGTGATCGCCTCGATCGCCGGCGCAGTGCTGGCAGTTGCCACGCCGGTGCTGGCCGGCCAGGTGGTGGATGCGATCATCGGCAAATCCGGAGCGGGAACCATCATCTGGCTTGCCTTGCTGATCGCGCTCGTGGCGGTGGGCGAGGCCGGGGTGGGCCTCCTGACCCGCTGGTTGTCCTCGACCATCGGCGAGGGCGTGATCGTGGACCTGCGTACCCGCGTCTTCGACCACGTGCAACGCATGCCCATCGCGTTCTTCACACGAACCCGGACGGGCGCTTTGGTCAGCCGCCTGAACAACGACGTCATCGGAGCGCAGTCGGCTTTTGCCGGGACACTCTCCGGCGTGGTCAGCAATGTGGTTGCCTTGGCGCTGACCTTGGCGGTAATGCTCAACACCTCGTGGCTGGTGACGGTGCTGGCCATGGTCTTGTTGCCGATCTTCCTGGTCCCGGCCCGGCGCATGGGCTCCAAACTGGCTGACCTTCGCCGCGAAGCCGCAGCACACAACGCCGCTATGGGTACCCAAATGACCGAGCGCTTTTCCGCGCCCGGTGCCACGTTGGTGAAGCTCTTCGGACGCCCCGACGAGGAATCCCGGGAGTTCGCAGCCCGCGCCGGCCGTGTCCGGGACATCGGGATCCGCACGGCCATGCTGCAGTTCACGTTCGTGACGGCGCTGACGCTGGTCTCGGCCTTGGCGTTGGCCCTGGTCTATGGGCTCGGAGGTTGGCTGGCGATCGGAGGACAGTTGGCACCCGGCGATGTTGTGGTGCTGGCCCTCCTGCTCACTCGCCTGTACGCACCGCTGACCGCCCTGTCCAACGCACGCGTTGAAGTCATGAGTGCGCTGGTCAGCTTTGAACGGGTCTTCGAGATCCTGGACCTGAAGCCGCTCATCACCGAAAAGTCGGACGCAGCCGCTGTCCCGGCTGGACCCGTTGCCGTGGAATTCGACGACGTACGGTTCTCCTACCCCTCGGCGGACAAGGTCTCCCTTGCTTCCCTCGAAGACGTGGCCACGCTGGACACCCGTGGTGGTGAGGAAGTCCTGCACGGGGTGAGTTTCCGTGTGGAGCCCGGCCAGACGGTTGCGCTGGTGGGATCCTCAGGCGCGGGCAAATCCACCGTGGCCCAGCTGCTCTCCAGGCTTTACGACGTCGATTCAGGCACCGTACGGCTCGGCGGGCACGGTGCCGGCACGGGCATGGATGTCCGGGACCTCCGCTTCGATTCCTTGCGGGACACCTTGGGAATGGTTACCCAGGACGGTCATTTGTTCCACGAGACCATCGCATCCAACTTGAGGTTGGCCCGGCCGGACGCCACCGAGGAACAGATGTGGGACGTCTTGCGGCGGGCACGGCTGGAGCCCATGATCCGTTCCCTTCCCGACGGGCTCGAAACGGTGGTTGGGGAGCGCGGGTACCGGCTCTCCGGTGGCGAACGCCAACGCCTCACCATCGCCCGGCTCCTGATCAAGCAACCGCGGGTCGTGATTCTTGATGAGGCGACCGCCGCGCTCGACTCCACCAACGAGGCCGCCGTCCAGGAAGCCCTGGGCGAAGCGCTTGCGGGACGTACCGCCGTCGTTATTGCGCACCGCTTGTCCACCATCCGGGCCGCGGACGCAATCCTGGTGGTGGAGGACGGCCGGATCGTGGAACGCGGTACGCACACCGAGTTGCTCGCGGCCGATGGCCGCTATGCCGAGCTCTACCGGACCCAGTTCGCTGAAGCCGCCACGGTTGCGCACGAAGCCGTCCCTGAGTTCTGACCTACTTGGGGGACGCGAGCGCCGGGAGGACGTGGTCCGTCAAGAGGGGAGCGAGGTCTCCGGGCAGCTCGGCGTCCAGGTCCAGCCACCTGATCTCCGCGATTTCGGCTGACGGGTGGGCTTCCCATGTGCCAGGTGCCGTGAAGACCGTGGCTTCGATGGTGGTGTCTTCCTCGTTGGCGGCGACGGCGTGCCACACACCCATGGGTTCCAGCTCAGCCGGCGGCACGTCGATGCCCACCTCCTCCAGCAGCTCCCGTGACGCTGCCTGTGCTGCGGTCTCGCCAACCTCGGGCTTTCCGCCGGGGTGCATGAACTTGTCCGTGCCGCGCTTGCGAACGGTGAGGAGCTGGCCGGCCTGGTTGTAGACGCAGACCGCGCTGACCACGATCACGTTCATGTGTTCCTCCTGAGCTGCGATTCCAGCAGCAGGTCTTTCGCCGGCCCGTGGACGTCCCACGTGAAGCTGAAAGCGTCCGGGCCCTGCCAGGTGTAGTTGACGTAGTAGTCGTCCGGATCGCACCAGTGCTTGTCCTGGTTTGAGTCCGCCGCGAAGCTCATCACGTGAAACGGGCGGCCGTCCGGGAAGAACACGTCCATGCTCTGTTCGCTGGCGCCGGGCTTGAGGATGTACTCGCGGAAGGCCGGGCCCGAATGGGTTGGCCAGTGCATGGTTCCGTCTTCGCGGTAGTCCAGGCCGCCGTCGCGGTTCCCGGTATAACGCACGACGCCGGAAAAGGTTCCGCGGGTGCCGGTGGCGCGATCAAGGAGGGTCCGCTCCACGTTCCACTCGCCGGCCAGGTAGGCCCGCAAGTCCATCCGTGGCTGCTGGTCATTCAAGTGCCCTCGATTGGAATCGAACCAACGACACCGGCTTTAGGAGAGCCGTGCTCTATCCACTGAGCTACGAGGGCGCATGTTCATGGGCTGTCGAGGTCCCTGGCGGGAGCCGTCCGGCCCGAACACGACTATAAGCATACAAGCTGCCGGGCTGGTGCCAGAACACGGTTAGGCTGGCGGACATGAGTGGGCACGCGACAGCACCGGCATCGGCAGGCACGTTCCTTCCCAACGTCCGCAGCATCCGTGCGGCCATCGGTGGTTGGGCGCAGTTGAGCGTCGTCCAGTATTTCGTGGCCGAGGCCGCCGTGATCGACGCGTGGGCGGGACCGGACCAGTACAGCAGGGCCACGGGGTACATCAGCGACCTTGGTGCCGTGAGCTGCGGGATCTACCAGGACCGCGACGTTTGTTCCCCGGCGCATGTGCTGATGAATGCCTCGTTCGTTGTCCAAGGACTCGCCCTTGTTCTGGGGGCGTTGTTCCTGACAGCCGGTTTGCTGTGCGTTGCCGCGCGGCCCGGAGTCCCGGCACGACGATTCCACGGCAATGGTGTGCGGGTGCTGGCCAAACCCTGGATCCTTGCCGTGGCCATCCGGATCCTGACGGGAGTGTCGGGGCTTGGCACGGTCCTTGTGGGCCTGGTCCCGGAGGACTTCGGCTCGCCCTGGCATTTCGCGGGTGCCCTGATGTTCTTCATCGGAGGCGGGTTCGCCCTGATCCTGTTGGGAATCCTGTGGCTCCGGCAGACTCCGGTGAGCTGGTTCCTGGCTGCCTGCGGGGCGTTGTGCGTCGGTGCGCTCGTGGTTGGCGGCCTCACCCACATGGACGTCCCTGAGCCAGGACTTCTTGAGCGCCTCATGGCCTACCCCGTGACCATCGGGTTGGCAGCCGCGGGCCTGGTGATCGCCCAGCGCGTGCACCGCGAAAGGCGATTCCGGGTCTGACGCTCTCTCACGTAAGCACCCCTTCGGGTCCGACGCTCTCTCACGTAAGCGCCCCTTGGGCCCGATGCTCTCTCACCCGCGCTCGCGGCCGGTGAGAGAGCGTTGGCGGGAAGGGGGTGTTTGGTGAGAGAGCGTCGGGGCTGGGGTCGGTAGTAAGTCGGGGCTGCGCCGCGGACTGCGGCGGGTCTATTCTGGCGCTATGACGACGGCGGCTGGTCCGCGTGGCGGTGACCGAGGGCTCCTGCCCGACCTGGCAGGGCGACGCGAACTTGTTGGGGGTTGGGCTGCGATCACGCTGATCCACTATTTCGTTGTGGAGGCAATCGCCATGGCCGCCTGGCGTGGAAACCCGCCCTATGACCGCCGGGAGCACGTGATCAGCGACCTCGGCGCTGCCCACTGCGGACCTTTCAACGGCTACGAGGTATGTTCGCCGCTGAACTGGCTGATGAACGCCTCATTCGTGTTGCAGGGGGTGGCCATGGTCCTGGGTGCAGTGCTGGTCAGCTCGGCGGTACTGTCCGTGGCCGCGGAGCCCGGCCAACGCGGCATCCGGCCTGCCATGGCAACGAGGTCCGCGGAGGCCTTCCCCTGGATTGCTGCGGGGGCGGTGCGCGTGCTGATCCTCATCGCCGGGATCGGACAAGCCATGGTGGGTCTGATTCCCGAGGACACGGAATTGGCGCTGCATCTGACCGGCGCTGGAATGTACTTCATCGCAGGCCCCATCGCCTTGGTGGTCCTGGGCCTGGTGTGGCGCGGGCACACGCAAATGTCCTGGATGGTCCTGCTGTTCGGGGTGGTCTCGCTCGGAACGACGATCTACGTGCTCGCCGCCCGGTTAAGGGTGGATGAAGCTGGCGCCATTGAACGGACCATGGCCTATCCGATCATCCTTGGCCTGTCCCTGGTGGGGCTCATTGTCGCCCACCGGGTTACCAGGGAACGCAAAGCCGTCAGGACGCTGGGGCGGCGTCCTTCCGTTCCTTAGCGCCCTTGCGGCCAAGGAACACCGCCGCCACACCGCACAAGAGGCTCAGCAGGAAAAGTACCCACGACGCAACCGTCACGGCCGAGGCCACGGCCACCGAACCGGCGTCGGGCGTTTCAGCGGCCAGCACCGAATCGATGGCGACGTTCGACCACAAATGCGCCACGGCGAACAGCAACGGGGCTGCCCACATGGCCCAACGCCATGACTTGCGGGCCACGTTGGTTCCGATCAGCAACAGCCAGCTGAATCCGAAAATCAGCGGGAACAGGGTTCCGGCCGTTTTGTGGACGTAGTTCAGTTGGCCCCGGGCGGCGTCGTCCATGGCGGTGCGCAGTTGGGCAATGTAGTCCTGTGAGAAGCCGCCGATGAGTGAATCCGGCATGGCCAGCCCACCGGACAGCTGGGTCATCTGGTTGAGCGTCAGCAGGTGCAGGTACCAGAAAAGGAATACGCTGGCCACGACGCCGGCGATGACGATGAGCCGTGAGTTGCTCTGCGCCTTCTGTGGAGTCCGCTGGGTTGTCGGATTGATCACGGGCGGCAGCGAGTGTTCCGGGACTGCCGCTTTGGCTCCGTGCTTCTTGATGCGCTGCGCTGGGGTCTTGGCCATGTGATTCATTATCCCGCCACATAAGCTGGACCCATGACCATCGGCAGGCACACAGCAACTGAACTGGACCCATCCCTCGACGATTACCAACTGGCCAGCGCCCTGGTGCGGGAGGCAGGCCAACTGGCGCTGCTCATGCGAATGGGCGGTTTGCAGGGTGAGCGGAAGACCTCTGTTTCGGATGTAGTGACCGCCGCCGACCGGGCCGCCGAAGCCTACGTCCTGGAACAGCTCCGCCGCTGCCGCCCCGACGATGGCATCCTCGGCGAGGAAGGCGCTTCCGTTGCCGGTACCAGCGGCCGGACCTGGGTGATCGATCCCGTGGACGGCACGTACAACTTCCTGCATGGCTCCACATATTGGTGCTCCGCGATTGCCCTCAAGCGCGACGACTCGGACCGCGGAGGCAACCCCGTGGTGGATCCCTCGGTGGTGCTCGGAGCCATCTACCAGCCTGAAACGGACAAGCTCTGGCTTGGCGGCGAAGCGCGCCCCGCAACGCTCAACGGGGAACGCATTTCCGGTTCCGGGGACGCCGAGGTGGGCCAACTGTGTGCCGCCACGTACATCCACCCGACGTGGCTCGCCGATCCCCGCACGGCCATGCCGTGGCACGCCGCAGCGATCACGGCAGCCTCCTTGCGGATGTTCGGCTCGGGATCGTGTGACCTTGGACGCGTCGCTGACGGCGAGCTCGGCTGCTGGTTCCAGCACAGCTGCCCGGAATGGGATTGGCTGCCCGGCAAGGCGATCGTCCGTGCGGCCGGCGGGGATACCGCCGTCGTGCAGGTCAACGGACTGAACTGGTTCGTCGCGGGAGGTACGACGGCGGTCCGCGAGTTGAGCGCGGCCCTCACCTCGGTGCCGCAGTTCGCTTAGTTGCTCGCGCGTTGACCGGGACTGGGGTCCGCATCCCGGGCGCCGGTCGAAGGAGTGTCAGACCCACCGCCTAGACTGGTAGGCACCATGGATATGTTGTTTGACCCCTACGCAGACGGACCCTTCAACGCAGGCCCGCGGGCCGCAGTCAAGGCTGCCCCGGAGCTTTCGCACGCCGGCGGAGGTGCTGGCCGTGCCACGGTGGGCGAGGACAACGGTGGGCCGGGTTCCGGTGGATGGGGCCATCATGACTCGCGCGGCCTGCCATCGGCCGACGCCCTGCTGCAAGGCCTGAACCCCCAGCAGGAAGAGGCGGTCAAGCACTCCGGGAGTCCGCTGCTGATCGTCGCAGGAGCGGGTTCGGGCAAGACGCGCGTGCTCAGTAACCGGATCGCCTACCTGATTGCCACCAAGCGTGCGCACCACGGGGAAATCCTGGCCATTACCTTCACCAACAAGGCCGCTGCCGAAATGCGGGAACGCATCGAAGCGCTGGTTGGCGGCCGGGCCAAGGCCATGTGGATTTCCACCTTCCACTCATCCTGCGTGCGCATCCTTCGGCGCGAGGCCGCCAACGTGGGGCTGAACTCCAACTTCTCCATCTACGACTCCGCGGACTCGCTGCGACTCATCACGCTCGTGGCGAAGAACCTGGACCTCGACCCCAAGAAGTTCCCACCCAAGGCCATCCAGCACAAGATTTCCGCGCTCAAGAACGAGTTGATTGACGACGATTCCTTTGCGTCCTCAGCCAACTACAACGAGCCTTTTGAAACCGCAGTCGCCGAGGTCTTTAAGGGCTACACGCAGCGCTTGCGGCAGGCCAACGCCATGGACTTCGACGACCTCATTGCGCAGACCGTGTACATGTTCCGGGCCTTCCCCGCGCTCGCAGAGTCGTACCGCCGGCGGTTCCGCCATGTCCTGGTTGACGAGTACCAGGACACCAACCACGCCCAGTACGCGCTGGTTCGGGAAATCGTGGGCTTGGGTACCGACACCGAGGTGCAGCCGAGCGAACTCACCGTGGTCGGCGACTCCGATCAGTCCATCTACGCCTTCCGCGGCGCGGACATCCGCAACATCGTGGAGTTCGAGCACGATTACCCCAATGCCCGGACCATCAAGTTGGAGCAAAATTACCGTTCCACCCAGAACATCCTCAGCGCCGCCAACTCGGTGATCTCCAGGAACCCCAACCGGCAGGAAAAGCGGTTGTGGACGGCCGAAGGCGACGGCGAGAAGATCGTTGGCTACGTTGGTGAAAACGAGCACGACGAAGCCCAGTTCATCGCCAAGGAGATCGACCGGCTGCAGGATGAGGAGGGGCTGCGTCCCGGCGACGTCGCCATCTTCTACCGCACCAACGCCCAGTCGCGTTCCATTGAAGACGTCCTGGTCCGCGTGGGCTTGCCGTACAAGGTTGTTGGCGGCACCAGGTTCTACGAGCGCAAGGAAATCAAGGACGCCCTTGCCTATCTGCGCGTGCTGGTGAACCCGGACGACGACGTCAACCTCCGCCGTGTGTTGAACGAACCCAAGCGGGGTATCGGTGACAGGGCTGAGGGCGCCATCGCCGCGCTTGCCGAACGGGACCGGACGTCCTTCATGGATGCTGCCCGGCGCGCCGAACAGGCTCCCGCCATGGCCACCCGCTCGGTAAATGCCGTGTTGGGCTTCGTGAAGTTGCTCGACGACCTTGCCGAGGTCGCTTCCGGGTCCGGAGCCTCAGCGGCCTTGGAAGCTGTACTGGAACAAACCGGCTACTTGGCAGGCTTGCGTGCAAGCAACGATCCCCAGGACGAGTCGCGCGTGGAGAACCTTGCCGAACTCGTTGCCGTGGTGCGCGAATACGAACGCGACAACCCAGAGGGCTCGTTGGGGGAGTTCCTGGAGCAGGTTTCCCTGGTGGCGGACGCCGACCAGATCCCTGATGCCCCCGGAGCCGACATCGATGCCGCCGTTGCCGAAGCCAAGCGCTTGGGCGTCGTCACGCTGATGACCCTGCATACGGCCAAGGGACTCGAGTTCCCCGTGGTGTTCCTGACCGGCATGGAGCACGGGATCTTCCCGCACCAGCGCTCGGCCACGGACCCCAAGGAACTGGCAGAAGAGCGCCGCTTGGCTTACGTGGGCCTGACGCGTGCCCGCAAACGCCTTTATGTAACGCGCTCCGAAGTCCGCAGTATGTGGGGCCAAAGCCAGTACAACCCGGCCAGCCAGTTCCTGGAAGAAATCCCTTCCGAGTTGTTGGACTGGAAACGCGAAGGCATGAGCCGCCAAGCCGGTGGCTGGGGTGGAGCGCCGATTGGTTCCAACCGTTACGGTGGTTCGTTCTGGGGTGCCGGGACTTCCCGGGGGGCTGCCGCCAGCCCAACCGCCGGGTTTGACGCCGACGTTCCTGCCGCCGTCGCACGCACCAGGGTCCAGCCACAGAAGGAAGTCATATCGGTGTCGGTGGGGGACAAGGTCAACCACACCAGCTTCGGCAACGGCGTGGTGCTCGGTGTCGAAGGCGCTGGCGACAAGACAGTGGCCAAGGTGAAGTTCGACGTCGGCGAGAAGCGCCTGCTGCTGCGTTACGCCCCGCTGACCAAACTTGATGCCTGAGGCACAGCCTGCCCATTGTCAGGAACCTTAGGGCGTCCTAGACTGGCCGGGCGTTTGCGCTTTCGGTGGTTTGGTCCCGGAGGGCGCTGCGCTTGGGGGTTTCGCATTCTTTTGGGGGAGGACGCGCATGGGCGCCATGCTTGGGGAACGTGGATTTGTCGGCAAAATGGGGAGGCTGGTCCTGGCTGCGGCCTTGGCCGGTGGACTGGCACTGCAGCTGGCCTCTCCCGGCGTCGCAGCCAGCGAGCCCGCGCCGGAACCGACCGTCACTGAGCCGGGATCAGCATCCACCCCCGTCATCCCGTCGCCTGAACCCACCGCCACCGAAGCGGCACCAGAATCCACCCCCGCGCCGCCCGAAGCCGTTCCGACGGAAGTGGTGCCACTTCCGGAGACGCCCCACCCCGACAATGCGGCAGAAGCAGCAGAGCCCATCACCGTGTCACCCACCAGATTGCGCGCGTTTGAGGGCATAAGCTTCGAAGCGTCGGTGACGATTTCAGGAGGGAGCGCTCCGTACACGGCGTCAGCGGACAACGTCCCGGAAGGCCTGTCTTTCGATCCGGCAACTCTGTCGTTCTCGGGTACGCCCACCAATTCAGGGTCCCTGGTGACCATATCGGTGACTGATTCTTCGCAACCTCAGCAGACGGTGGAGACGTACGTTTACATCGACGTCGCTACTTACTGGGAACCCTCGGTGTACCCGGCTTATGGTGAGTTGCCACCCGGATATGCGGGCTTTCCTGACGGGGTGGTGGGAAGGCAGTACGAGGTTGCACTCGGCTACACCGGATCCGACCTTGAGAACACCACGGTTTCACTGCTTTCAGGTCAGCTCCCGCCCGGCCTGAACTTGGCACCGGAAAGGGTTCACAGCGTGCCCACGTCGGCTGGCACCTACAACTTCACGCTCAGGGTCCAGGACCGGTACGGCTTCAGGGATATGACGTTCACCATCATTGTTCATGCGCTGGGCATGGAGACGGCAGGATATCCCGTGCCACAGGCAGTCCTCGGCGAGCCTTACTCCGCCAAGATCGCATCGGCCAGTGGCGGCGTGGCGCCCTATGTATTTGGGTATGCGACGCAGCGCCACTTTGCCGGCGGCCTCAGCTCAAGTGACCCTGGGCCGGACGGGCTGTACATTGACGCAAATGGGTACCTTTCCGGCATACCAACCCTGGCCGGTACCTTCCGGATCCGCGTGTACGTCCGCGACGGCGACGCCTTGACGCAGGACATTTTCTGGACCACTGTGACCGTCCTCGAAACCCGGCCACCCGCCGTCGAGCAGCCGCCCGTAACGCAACCGCCGGCCGCTGGCGGAGCAGCTCCGGCAGCGGTGCTGCCGGCAGGCGGGGTGCAGCCGGCGTCGTACGGTGAACTGGCGGCGACCGGCCTGCAAGCCGGAACCCTCAACGCGCTCCTATGGACTGCCGGAGGTCTCCTTGCGGCCGGCTCGCTGATCGCCGTTGCAGCCCATCGCCGCTGGAGGCATGGCAGGGCCGCCTGAAGCACCACGGCATAATTGGTGCCATGCGACGGACTGTATTGGGGATTCTTGCCGCCTTGCTCTTGGTATCAAGCACGGCTTGTTCGTTCTCCACCAAGGACCCCAACTACGTTCCCCCGGCGCCGCTGCCTCCACTGGAACAGCTCAGGCAGGTGCCAGTCACGGAACAGACCTCGCTCGCCGCGGGCGATGACGTGACGGCGTTCGTGACCCCTGACCGGAACATCGTGTGTTCCATGACATCGTCGAGGGGCGGCCACCTCAACCTGCCCTACGAGCCCAACACGTACTCGGACGCAGCCAACAACAAGTTCGCCGTGGTCCCTGTTGTGCACTGCGAGCTCGCCGCGTATGCCAAGCCGGCAGCCGATGACATTGCCGACGATTGCGCCGCCACCGGCCTGGGATATCTGGGCGGAACGGTGCTGTTGTCGCCGGACAAGGCCGTCTATGGCTCGTGTCGATCCGGCGTAACACAAATGGAGTCCGAGTATGGGCCGAAAGGGACGCGGAACGGTCCTGTCTCCAAGCTTCGCGAACTGGCCGATGGCCAGAACATTGAACGCAACGGACTGCGGTGCTCCGCGTACAACGACGGCGTTGCCTGCGGAAACGTCTCAGGGGGTGTGGCCTTCTTCGTCAGCCGCGAGGGCTACCAGTTGATTTCCGACGGCGGGAAGACCGTCCGTGGGAACTTGAAGGAGGCGTCCTGATCGCCAGCATGCGCGCCGCCGCGGGCCAAAAAACCGCGCAATCCTGCGGTTTTTCTACGTCCGATAGAAGTGTAAGCTTACTCACTTAACCGGTACTGTGGGAGTGGCGGGACTCCTCAAAGGACTAAAGTTCCGAGAGGAACTTACGCAATGTGACCGGGTATGAACCCTGGTTGTCTACCGCGTACTCTCCGCAGCTGGCTATTCGCGGTCATCGCGGTTCCGGCTGGACAGAAACTACTTCGACGTAGAAGGACACTAAACCGTGGACCTGTTTGAATATCAGGCGCGCGATATGTTCGAAGCGCACGGTGTACCCGTGCTCGCCGGCATCGTGGCGCACACTCCTGAAGAAGCGAAGGCAGCTGCTGAAAAGATCGGCGGCGTTACTGTCGTAAAGGCACAGGTTAAGGTTGGTGGCCGCGGCAAGGCTGGCGGCGTCAAGGTTGCCAAGTCTGCTGACGAGGCACTTGAGCACTCCACCAACATCCTGGGCATGGACATCAAGGGCCACACCGTCAACAAGGTGATGATCGCCCAGGGTGCGGACATCGCCGAGGAATTCTACTTCTCGGTCCTCCTGGACCGCGCCAACCGCAACTACCTGGCCATGTGCTCGGTTGAAGGCGGCATGGAAATCGAGCAGCTGGCCGTTGAGCGTCCCGAGGCCTTGGCCAAGATCGCCATCGACCCCGCTGTAGGCATCGACCAGGCCAAGGCTGACGAGATCGTCGCAGCTGCCGGCTTCGCTGAGGAACTGCGCGGCAAAGTCGCCGATGTCATTCTGAAGCTCTGGGACGTCTTCAAGAAGGAAGACGCAACCCTGGTTGAGGTCAACCCCTTGGTCCGCACGGGCGCAGGCGACATCGTTGCCCTCGACGGCAAGGTCTCCCTGGACGAAAATGCCGACTTCCGCCACGTGCACCACGGTGCGCTGGAAGACAAGGACGCAGCTGACCCGCTTGAGGCCAAGGCAAAGGCGCAGGACCTCAACTACGTGAAGCTGGACGGCGAAGTTGGCATCATCGGCAATGGCGCCGGTCTTGTGATGTCCACCCTCGACGTCGTTGCCTACGCCGGCGAGAACCACGGCAACGTGAAGCCCGCCAACTTCCTTGACATCGGTGGTGGAGCTTCCGCCGAGGTCATGGCCAACGGCCTGGACGTCATCCTTGGCGACTCCCAGGTCAAGAGCGTCTTCGTGAACGTCTTCGGCGGCATCACCGCTTGTGACGCAGTCGCCAAGGGCATCGTCGGTGCACTGGCAGAGCTCGGTACCTCCGCAAACAAGCCGCTGGTTGTTCGCCTCGACGGCAACAACGTCGAAGAGGGCCGCCGCATCCTGACCGAGGCCAACCACCCGCTGGTTACCCTGGCCGCCACCATGGACGAGGGCGCCGACAAGGCCGCCGAGCTCGCCAACGCCGCTAAGTAAAGGGACGCGACAATGTCTATCTACCTCAACAAAGACTCCAAGGTCATCGTTCAGGGCATCACCGGCGGCGAAGGCACCAAGCACACTGCCCTGATGCTCAAGGCTGGCACCAACATTGTTGGTGGCGTCAACGCCCGTAAGGCCGGCACCACGGTCCTGCACGGCGACAAGGAAATCAATGTCTTCGGCACCGTCAAGGAAGCCATCGCTGAAACCGGCGCAGACGTCTCCATCGTCTTCGTTCCGCCGGCATTCACCAAGGACGCCGTGGTTGAAGCCATCGAAGCCGAAATCGGCCTCGTTGTTGTGATCACCGAAGGCGTGCCGGTCCAGGACTCCGCTGAATTCTGGGCCCTCGCACAGTCCAAGGTTGACGCTGAAGGCAAGCAGATCACCCGTATCATCGGACCGAACTGCCCCGGCATCATCACTCCGGGCGAGGCCCTGGTTGGCATCACCCCGGCAAACATCACGGGCAAGGGCCCCATCGGCCTCGTGTCCAAGTCCGGTACCTTGACCTACCAGATGATGTACGAACTCCGCGACCTCGGCTTCTCCACCGCGATCGGTATCGGTGGCGACCCCATCATCGGCACCACGCACATCGACGCCCTGGCTGCGTTCGAAGCCGACCCGGAGACCAAGGCAATCGTCATGATCGGCGAAATCGGTGGCGACGCTGAAGAGCGCGCAGCCGACTTCATCAAGGCCAACGTCACCAAGCCGGTTGTTGGCTACGTTGCCGGCTTCACAGCTCCTGAGGGCAAGACCATGGGCCACGCAGGCGCCATCGTGTCCGGCTCCGCAGGCACGGCCCAGGCCAAGAAGGAAGCCCTCGAAGCTGCAGGCGTGAAGGTCGGCAAGACGCCGTCCGAGACCGCTACGCTGCTGCGCGAGGTTTTCGCAGCGCTCTAGGTTTTTCAAACAACGCTCGACGGCGGCCCGGTACCTTCCCCGCGGAAGGTGCCGGGCCGCCGTCGTACTTTAAGCATGTCAGTCCCGTCGGGAGCTTCCGGCGGGACTTTGCTGTATCCAGAATCGCGCAAGTTTGTTAGTATGTTAGGACAAAGTGCTTGGAAAGGATCCGCAATGCCTCTTGTTCGCATCGACGTCAACCAAGGCCGCTCGCCCGAGGATTTGGCCGCCATCAGCCGGACCATCCACGACGCCATCCTGAACGAATATGGAATCCCGGAGCGGGACTACTTCCACATCCTCACCGAGCATCCGCAGGGGCAGATTGTTGCCCAGGATGCCGGACTGGGTTTTGAGCGGAGTTCCGCGGTGGTGATGATCCAGATCTTCACGCAGGGTGGACGCAGCCAAGTGGCCAAGAGTTCGCTGTTTGAGGCCATCGGCTCCGGCTTGGCCGACGCTGGGATTGCCGGTGAGGACGTCTTCATCGGGTACGTGGAGAACACTGCAAGTGACTGGTCCTTCGGCTTCGGACGCAGCCAATATGTCACGGGCGAGTTGGCTGTTCCGAGCAAGTGAAACGTGGAGTGTGTCACGTTGTAAATATGTCAGTACAAACCTTTGACAGGACATTAAATCTGGTGCAAAGTAGTCATGTGGCCCCGCTCACTGAGGGGTAGCAAGGCATTGGGGCCCAGCGCTCAAAGGTTCAGAGTTCATAAGAGAAAGGTCCACGAGTACCGTGACCCACGAACTGCTCACGATCGGGCGCATCAGCGTTGATATCTACCCGAACGACATTGGAGTCGACCTGGAGGACGTGACGTCCTTCGGCAAGTACCTCGGAGGCTCGCCGTCGAATGTGGCCGTTGCCGCCGCCCGCCATGGCCGCCGCACAGGTGTGATTACCCGGACCGGCGATGATCCTTTCGGCAGCTTCCTGCACCGCGAACTGCGCAAGTTCAACGTGGACGATTCCTTCGTCTCGCCCGCGCCGGGACAAACGCCGGCCACTTTCTGTGCGATCAAGCCGGCCACGGACGAGTTCCCGCTGTACTTCTACGGCCGTTTCCCCACAGCCCCGGACCTGCAGATCAAGGCCGAGGAACTGGATCTGGACGCCATCAAGAACGCCGGGATCTTCTGGTCCACCGTGACCGGCCTGTGCCAGGAGCCGTCCCGCAGCGCACACATCGCGGCGCATGAGGCCCGCCCACGTACCGGGCTGAAGCCGGGGCAGTTCACCATCCTGGACCTGGACTACCGGCCCATGTTCTGGGCTTCGGAAGAGGAAGCCCGCGCCGAGGTGGCCAAGGTCCTGCCGCACGTGACGGTCGCGATCGGCAATGACAAGGAATGCGCGGTGGCTGTGGGGGAGGGGACCCCTGATGAGCAGGCGGACCGCCTCCTGGCCGCCGGGGTGGAGATCGCCGTCGTCAAGCTTGGACCCGAAGGTGTGATGGCGAAGACTCGCACCGAGCGCGTAGTTTCTGCTCCCGTTCCGGTGGAGACGGTCAACGGACTGGGCGCCGGTGACTCCTTTGGTGGAGCCTTCGTGCACGGACTGCTTTCCGGTTGGCCGCTGTCGGAGGTTCTCGACTACGCGAACGCCTCGGGTGCGATTGTCGCCTCGCGCTTGTCCTGCGCCGATGCGATGCCGACGCCGGATGAGGTCACCTCGCTGCTGGCTGAGCGTGGCCGTCCCGTCCCTGGCGCTCCTGCCACCCGCGCAGCCGTCCCCGTCGAAGAAGGAGCAGTGCGTTGAGCATCAACGATGACCCCCGCCGCTACGAACACTTGAGCCGTATCCGATTGGAGGACCCGGAGGCCGTTGCCCGCGCAGCCGCCACCCGCCGTCGTCATCCTGGCCTGAAGCACGGCGTGCAGAACTTCATCGTCGCCGCCGACCACCCGGCCCGTGGCGCCCTCTCCGTCGGCACCGATCCGATGGCCATGGCCGATCGCCGGGACCTGCTGGACAGGCTCCAGATCGCCCTGGCCAATCCTGCGGTGGATGGCATCCTGGCCTCCCCGGACATCATGGACGACCTGCTGCTCCTCGGAGCCTTGGAGGGCAAACTCGTGTTCGGTTCCATGAACCGTGGCGGACTCGCCGGCCTGGTGAACGAGTTCGATGACCGCTTCACGGGTCACACCGCTGCCGCTCTTGAAGCCTTGGGTGCTGATGGTGGCAAGATGCTCACCCGTATATGCCTGGGCGACCCGGACACGGTGGCCACTCTCGAGGCAACCGCGAAGGCCATCGATTCCCTGGCCGAGCGGAAGCTCATCGCCATGGTGGAGCCCTTCCTGTCCGTCCGTGACGCCAGCGGCAAGGTCCGCAACGACCTCCGTGCCGACGCCGTGATCAAGTCCGTCGGCATCGCCGAGGGCCTCGGATCCACGAGTGCTTACACCTGGATGAAGCTTCCCGTGGTGGCCGAGATGGAACGGGTCATGGCTTCCACCACCCTGCCCACGGTGCTGCTGGGCGGGGACCCGGACGGCAGCCAGGACGAAGTGTTCGCTTCCTGGCAAGCAGCCCTGGCCCTCCCGGGCGTGCAGGGCCTCACCGTTGGGCGCACGCTGCTTTACCCGCACGACGGCGACGTGGCAGGTGCCGTAGCGACGGCCGCCTCGCTGCTGAACAACGCGTCGCCCGCTGCCGCGGCCGGGCACATCTCGTCAGACCGTATTCCCGTGAAAGTATCGGAGTAGCTACCAATGGGATCCGTAACCCGTCGGATGACTGTGGCGCAGGCCGTGGTCGAGTTCTTGTCCAAGCAGTACACCGTTGATTCGGTTAATGGTGTGGAGTTCCGTGAGCGCCTGATTCCGGGCACGTTCGGTATCTTCGGTCACGGCAATGTGGCAGGTGTGGGCCAGGCGTTGAAGCAGTACCAGGCCGCTGATCCCACGATCATGCCGTATTACCAGGGCCGGAACGAGCAGGCCCAGGTGCATCAGGCCGTGGGGTATGCCCGGCACACGCGCCGCCGCCAGACCTTCGCGATCAGCACCTCGATCGGGCCGGGTTCCTCGAACCTGCTGACCGGTGCTGCGTTGGCCACCACCAACCGCCTCCCGGTGTTGCTGCTGCCTTCGGATACGTTCGCGACCCGTGCCGCTGACCCGGTGCTGCAGCAGTTGGAGTTGCCGTATGCGTATGACATCACGGTCAATGATGCGTTCCGGCCGTTGTCCAAGTTCTTTGACCGGGTCTCCCGCCCGGAGCAGTTGTTCTCCGCGTTCCATCACGGCCTGCGTGTTCTGACGGACCCGGCCGAAACCGGTGCGGTGACGATTTCGCTGCCGCAGGATGTCCAGGCCGAGGCGTTCGAGGTCCCGGAGGAGTTCCTGGCCGAGCGTGAGTGGCGGATCCGCCGCCCGGAGGCCGAGGATGATGACATCCGCCGCGCCGTCGAGGCCATCCGGGCTGCGAAGCGGCCGCTGGTCATCGCTGGCGGTGGCGTGCTCTACGCCTACGCGAATGATGAGTTGGCGAAGTTCGCGGAGTTGACCGGCATTCCGGTGGGCAACACGCAGGCCGGTGTTGGTGTGTTGCCGTGGGACCACCAGCACTCCTTGGGTGCGATCGGGTCCACGGGCACGACGGCGGCGAACGCCATCGCTGCCGAGGCGGACCTGATCATCGGTATCGGAACCCGCTACGAGGACTTCACCACGGCGTCCCGGACCGCGTTCCAGAACCCTGACGTGAAGTTCGTGAACATCAACGTCGCCGCGATCGATGCCTACAAGCACGGCACGCACCTGCCGATCGTGGCCGATGCGCGCAAGGCCCTGGTCAAGCTGAACCAGGCCCTGGGCGGCTACCGCGTCGGAGCTGACCTCGAAGAAAAGGTCGCCGCCGAGAAGCAGCGCTGGAACGGCATTGTGGATGAGGCCTTCGAGACCCGTTACACGCCGTTGCCGGCGCAGAACGAGATTATCGGTGCCACGAACAAGGCCATGGACGCCCAGGACGTGGTGATCTGCGCAGCCGGTTCGCTGCCCGGTGACCTGCACAAGATGTGGCGTGTCCGTGACCCCTTCGGTTACCACGTCGAATACGCGTACTCCTGCATGGGTTATGAAATCCCCGGTGGGCTGGGCGTGAAGCGCGCCGCGCTGGCCGAGGCCGCGGCAGGCGGTCCGGAACGCGACGTCGTGGTGATGGTCGGGGACGGCTCGTACCTGATGATGCACACCGAACTGGTCACCGCCGTCGCCGAACGCATCAAACTGATCGTGGTCCTGATCCAGAACCACGGCTACGCCTCCATCGGATCCCTGTCCGAATCCCTCGGGTCACAGCGTTTCGGTACCCAGTACCGGGTACTGGACAAGGAACAGCACTCCTTCGACGCCGGCGAGAACCTGCCCATCGATTTGGCCACCAATGCCGAATCGTTGGGTGCGAAGGTCATCCGGATCGAACCGGGCGAGAAGGTCATCGCCGAACTCGAACAGGCCATCCGCGACGCGAAAGCAGCTTCGGAGGAGACCGGACCGATCGTGATCCACGTCGAGTCCGACCCGCTCTTGGACGCACCGTCCTCCGAGTCTTGGTGGGACGTGCCGGTCTCGCAGGTCTCCGAACTGGAATCCACGCAACAGGCCTTCAAGACCTACACCGACCACAAGAACCGCCAGCGCAAACTGCTCGGCTAAGCAACCCCGCACACTTCAGCCCTGACAGCTCTACCGACAAGGAAGTCCACACATGTCGACGACGACCACTTTGACCACTATCAACCATTTCATCAACGGTGCCGAAACCACGGGCGAGGGCGACCGCACGCAGCCGGTCTACAACCCCGCGACCGGGCAGGTCACCGCCGAGCTGCGCCTGGCGAACGAGAACGACCTGAACACCACCGTGGCCGCTGCCCGCAAAGCCGCTGATTCCTGGGGTGATATTTCCCTGGCAAAGCGCACCGCGGTCCTGTTCAAATTCCGTGAGCTCGTCGCAGCGCACGTGGACGAACTGGCCGAGTTGATCACGGCCGAGCACGGCAAGGTCCTCTCCGATGCCAAGGGCGAGATCGGCCGCGGCTTGGAAGTGATCGAGTTCGCCTGCGGCATCCCGTCGCTGCTCAAGGGGGACTACTCGGACCAGGTCTCCACCGGCATCGACGTGTTCTCCTTCCGCGAACCCCTCGGTGTGGTGGCCGGTATCACCCCGTTCAACTTCCCCGTCATGGTGCCGTTGTGGATGGCCCCGATGGCGATCGCCACGGGCAACGCGTTCATCCTCAAACCCTCCGAACGTGACCCGTCCCCGTCTCTGCTGCTCGCCAAGCTCTGGAAGGACGCCGGCCTGCCGGATGGTGTGTTCCAGGTCCTGCACGGCGGCAAGGAAACCGTCGACGGCCTCCTGACCCACCCGGACGTGGACGGTATCAGCTTCGTGGGGTCCACCCCGATCGCGCAGTACGTCCACGAAACCGCTACCAAGCACGGCAAGAGGGTCCAGGCCCTGGGTGGGGCGAAGAACCACGCGATCGTGCTGCCGGACGCTGACCTGGACAACGCCGCGGACCACCTCGCCGCTGCCGCGTTCGGTTCCGCGGGTGAGCGGTGCATGGCGATCTCCGTTGCCGTGGCCGTCGGGGACGCCGCCGATTTGTTGGTGAAGAAGGTCGAAGAACGTGCCCTGGCCGTGAAGGTCACCAACGGCACCGAGCCCGGCGCCGAGATGGGTCCGGTGATCACCCCGGCCTCGAAGGAACGCATCCTGAAGATCGTCACCGAAGCAGAGCAAGCTGGTGCTGCCATGGTCGTGGACGGCCGCGACCTCGTCGTCCCGGGCCACGAAGAAGGCTTCTGGGTAGGCCCCACCGTGATCGACCACGTCAAGACCGAAATGAGCGCCTACCAGGAAGAGATCTTCGGGCCCGTCCTGGTCGTCGTCCGGGTCGACACCCTGGAAGAGGGCATCGCGCTGATCAACTCCAACCCCTACGGCAACGGCACCGCGATCTTCACCTCCTCCGGCGCCGCGGCACGGAAGTTCCAGCGCTCGGTCACCGTGGGCATGATCGGCATCAACGTCCCCCTGCCCGTCCCGGTGGCCTACCACTCCTTCGGCGGCTGGAAAGCCTCCCTCTTCGGCGACAAGCACATCTACGGCCCCGAAGGCGTTTCCTTCTACACCCGCGGCAAAGTCATCACCTCCCGCTGGCCCGAAACCCACCACGCCTCCGGCGCCTCCTACAACTTCCCCTCCAACTGAACCGCTGCAGAGAAAGACAACGCTGTCATGACTGACGTCGAGAACAAGCTCATCATTGGCACCGCCCCCGATTCCTGGGGTGTCTGGTTTCCGGATGACCCCAAGCAGACACCGTGGGAACGTTTCCTGGACGAAGTTGCCGAGTCCGGTTACAAGTGGATCGAACTGGGACCCTACGGCTACTTGCCGAACGATCCCACCCGCCTCGCTGAGGAACTGAAGCAACGCGATCTGCAGGTCACCGCCGGAACGGTCTTCACCGCTTTCCACCGCGGCGCCAAGCAATACGACGAAGCGTGGGAGCCGGCGCGCAAGGTCGCTGAATTGACCGCGGCCATGGGCGGCGAGCACATCGTCGTCATCCCGGCCATGTGGCGGGACGACGTCACCGGTGAGGCCGTGGAGAACGGCGAGCTGACCGACGAGCAGTGGGCTGACCTCTTCGCGGGCCACAACCGCATGGGCAAGGTGCTCCTGGAGGACTTCGGCCTGCACCAGCAGTTCCACTCCCACGCGGACTCGCACGTCGGAGCCCAGAAGGACATTGAAACCCTGCTGGCCGCCACGGATCCGGAGTACCTGAACCTTTGCCTGGACACCGGCCACGCCGAATACTGCGGAGCCTCCAGCCTTGAGCTCATCAAGAACTACCCGGACCGCATCGGCTACCTGCACCTGAAGCAGATCAACCCCGAGGTCCTGGCCGAGGTCAACGAGAAGAACATGACCTGGGCAGCCGCCAACCTGGCTGGCGTCATGACCGAACCGCCGAATGGCCTCCCGGACCTGCGTGCAGTCATCGAAGCAGTCGAAGGGCTGAACAAGCCGATTTTCGGCATCGTGGAGCAGGACATGTATCCGGTTGCTTTCGATGTGCCGATGCCCATTGCGAAGCGCACCCGCAACTACCTGCTCTCTTGCGGCTCCCGGACCCGCGTCCAGTAGCAGCGACCCGTAGCCAACCACACTCACCAAAGGATAGAAACAGTGACTAACACTCTCCGCGTTGCCGTCATCGGCGCAGGCCGCATGGGTGCGGACCACATCAAGCGCCTCAGCACGCGCATCCACGGCGCTGAAGTGGCCGCCGTCGTCGACGTCGACCTGGCCCGTGCGCAAGCCGCCATCGAAGGCATTGACGGTGCGGTGGCCCTGGCCAGCGCCGACGAGGCCCTCAACAACGGCGACGTCAACGCCGTGCTGATCGCTACGCCCGGTTTCCTTCACGAGGAGATCCTCTACAAGGCGTTGGAGAAGGACTTCCCCATCCTGTGCGAAAAGCCGCTGACCCCGGACGCCGAGAGCGCCTGGAAGGTTGTCCAGGCGGAGCGGGCCTTGGGTCACAAGCGTATCCAGGTGGGGTTCATGCGCCGTTTCGACGCCGAATACTCGGCTCTGGGTTCCATCATCCGCAACAGCGAATTGGGGGAGCTGTTGATGCTGCACCACCAGCACCGGAACCCCACAACGCCCGAGGGCTTTACGAACGAGATGCTGATCAACGACTCCGTGGTCCACGAGTTCGACGCGATCCGTTTTTTCACGGGTGAGGAAATCACGTCCGTTCAGGTCCGCCTGGGCAAGGCAACGCGCAACGCCCCGAACGGCCAGCACGATCCGCAGCACGTCCTCATCGAGACCGAATCCGGTGTGCTGGCCGACGTCGAAATCTACGTCAACGCCAAGTTCGGCTACCAGGTGGCCACGCAGGCGTCCTTCGAAGACGGCATCGTGAGCATCGGCGGTGACAGCGGTCCGTATGTACAGTCCGCGGGCAAGTGGGGCGGCAACGTCACCCCCGGTTTCGAGGACCGTTTTGGTGCCGCTTACGACGTCGAGGTGCAGGCTTGGGTTGACGCGGCACTTCGCGGCGACATCGGCGGCCCGACGGCTTGGGACGGCTACGCCACCGCGGCCTGCTGCGAGGCCGGCGTCGAGGCTCAGAAGTCGGGCGAGAAGGTCAAGGTGCAGCTCAACACCAAGCCGGACCTTTACAAGTAGGGGACTGACCATGAAGATCGCCCTGGATCCCACACCCTTCCATCACAGCCACAGCCTGCTGGAATTCCCGCGCGTTGCGGCCGAGCTCGGCTACAAGTACCTGCAGATGACCCCGCACGCGGACCTCATCCCGTTCTTCAACCACCCCAAAGCCGACGACGAACTCGTGGGCAAGCTGAAAGCGGCATGCAAGGATGCCGGCGTCGAAATCGCCTCGGTGCTGCCCGTGCTGCGCTGGTCGGGCCCGGACGAGGACGCCCGCGAAGCCGCTGTCCGGTACTGGAAGCGCGCCATCCAGATCGCGGTGGACCTTGGCGTGCAGACCATGAACACCGAGTTCAGCGGCCGCCCCGAAAAGGCCGAGGAATCCGAGCGGGCCTTCTACCGTTCCATGGAGGAGCTCGTGCCGATCATCGAGCGCGAGGGCCTTGACGTGCTGATCGACCCGCACCCCGACGACTTCGTGGAAGATGGCCTGGCCGCGCTGCGTGTGATCCGTGGCGTGAACTCCCCGAACATCGGCATGGTCTACGTTGCCTCGCACACCTTCCACATGGGCAACAAGCCGCTGGAGATCATGCGGGCGGCCGGTGACAAGCTTCGCCTGGTCCACGTTTCCGACACGATGAACCACCACGCTTCCCACGGCCTGCGTTACATCACCAACCCGCCCGGCAATGCCGTACGCGTCCACCAGCACCTGAAGATCGGCGACGGCGACGTCAACTGGGACGAGTTCTTCGGCGGCCTTAAGGAGATCGGCTTCCTGGACAAGGAGAACACCGTGATGGTCTCCAGCGTCTTCGCCGAGGACGAGAATGCTGAGGACGTGTCCCGCTACCAGCTCAAGACGATGACGGACTACATCGCCCAGGCCTAGTAGCCGACACGATAAGAAAGCCCCTGCGAATCGCAGGGGCTTTCTTTGTGTTCGGAATCAGGCAGTGAACGGGAGCCTGGAATCTACGTCCTGGCCTTCCCAGGTCTGGCGGATCCATCCGTGGTGGGGGTCGTCGCTGATGAGCCAGTCGCGGACGCGTCCGGGGCCGGCCATGACGTTGAGGTAGTAGAGGTCGTAACCGGGGGCTGCCATGGCGGGGCCGTGCCAGCCGTAGGGGACCAAGACCACGTCTCCGGTGCGGACTTCTGCGGAGACGTCGATGGGACGTTCGTCGGAGGCGTAGACGCGGGCGTGGCCGAACGCGTCGGCGTTTTCCGGAGCCGGTGAGCCGGGGGCCACGCGGGTTTCGAAGTAGTAGATTTCCTCGAGGCTGGTTTCGCCTTCTTTTTCCTCGTCGTGCTTGTGCGGAGGGTAGGAGGACCAGTTGCCGGCGGGGGTGATGACTTCGCAGACAATGAAGCGGTCGGCTTCCAGGGCTGCCGGGGTGCCGAAGTTGTGCACCTGGCGGGAGCAGTTGCCTGCGCCGCGCAGTTCCACGGGGGTCTCGGCGGCGGTGACCAGCCTGGTGGGGTACGCGGCTTTGGCGGGGGCGGTCGCGACGGCGACCCGGCCGCCGTCGTTCGAACTGATGGTGACCGCTTTGTCGATACCGGTGTAGAGGACGTCGCTGGGGCCGTGGAAAACGGACTGCCGGCCAGCGAGGCTGTACGCCTCGCCGTCGACCGTTACCGTGAAGGAGCCGCTCAGCGGCACCACGATGCGCTCTTCGGCGGCGGCGGAAAGTTCGACGGCGGCACCCGGGGCGAGCGTTGCGGCCTTGAATCCCGTATGGGCCCAGCCGTCAACCGCGAGGCTCGAATCGGAGGTGCCGAGGGAGACGTCCCACTTGCCGTCGGAGGCGGTTCCCAGCGGGTATACCCAGTTGGCCATAAGTTAAGTCCTTGCGTTAGCGCTGTACGAGGGTCATTTCAAAGCTGTAGGAATCGGCGCGGTAGACGTGGTGGCCGGTTTCGACCATACGTCCGGTGTCGTCCACTGCGGTGCGTTCCATGGTGACCAGGGCCGATCCCACCTCGGCCTCGAGGAGGGGAGCCTGGTAGTCGTTGGCGATCATGGCGCCGATCCGCTGCGAGGCGAGGCGGAAGTTAACGCCGCCGCGCCGCAGGATGGCGTAGAGGCCTTCGCTGGAGAGCTGTGCCTCGTCCATGCTGGTGATGTCGTCGCGGACCCAGTTCTCCATGAGGGCCAAAGGCTTGCCACCTACTTTGCGCAGGCGCGTGAAGTGGTAGACCTTCGATCCGGCGGGGAGCTGCAGGGCCGCGAGCGTGGCAGCGTCTGCCTCCACGTGGGAGAAGCTCAGGACGTCGGTGGTCGGTTTCTTGCCGTTGTTGCTGAGGTCGTCGAAGAGGCTGGAGAGCTCCAGTGGCCGCCGGACCTGGCTTGCCACGACCTGCGTGCCCACGCCGCGTTTGCGGACCAGGAGGCCCGCGCGGACCAACTCATCCATGGCTTTGCGCATGGTGGGACGCGACAGGTTGAGCTGTGCCGCGAGGTCGATCTCGTTGTCGAGGCGGCTGCCCGGTTCCAGGAGGCCGCTGTGGATGGCGGCCTCGATGCCCTGGACCACTTGGTGGTAGAGAGGCACTGGGGACGAACGATCGATGCTGAGGCTGAGTTGGTTCGCCACTGGTTTCTCCTAGACGGCTGCGAAAGGCCGACCGGGGAGCAGGGTCTCGGCTCCTCTGCCGGATGGATGAGTTTGTCCGCTCATGTTCTCTTGATAGGACATACTGCCTTTTTTGATCATAGCAGCCGGGTTGCGGCCGTCAAGGAAAGGGGCGCGTCTGGGTGTGGGGCGCCGTCATTAAGAAGCATTTACGTAAAAACATCCTAATGTCAGGACAAAGTGTTGACAAAGTGTGAGGTCAGTCACCATGATCTGAGTAGTGGCTGATCCGGATACGAGTCTCCGGACACCCAAGCTGACATCAAAGGAGATAACGGTGGCAAAATTCTCGTGGCGCAAAGCGGCACTCGCCGCAGCAGTGGTTCCCCTGATAGCACTGAGCGCCTGTTCGAGCCAGGGTGGAAAGCCCGCAGACAGCGGCGGCGGTGCCGCGGCCGGCCAGGCAGCCTCCACGGACCGCATCAAGGTCGCCCTGATTACCCACGCCGCGGCAGGCGACACCTTCTGGGACATCGTCCGCAAGGGTGCGGAGGAGGCTTCCTCGAAGGACAACGTTGAACTCCTGTACACGTCCGACCCCGAAGCAGGCCGCCAGGCCCAGTTGGTCCAGCAGGCCATCGACCAGAAGGTGGACGGCATCGCCGTGACCATCGCAACCCCGGACGCCCTCAAGGATGTACTGAAGAAGGCCACGGACGCAGGCATCCCAGTGGTAAGCCTCAACGCAGGCGAATCCGTCTCGGCAAAGCTCGGCGCGTTCACCCACTTCGGTTCCAACGAACAACTCGCCGGTGAGGCAGTCGGCACCAGGCTCGCGGCCGAAGGCTACAAGCACCCCGTCTGTGTGATCCAGCAGCAAGGCCACGTGGGCCTCGAAGCCCGCTGTGCCGGTGTGAAGGCCAAGGTTCCCGCAACCGAAATCCTCTACGTTGACGGCAAGGACATGACCGCCGTGCAGTCCACCGCAACGGCCAAGCTCCAGGCCTCCAAGGACGCCGACGTCATCATCGGCCTCGGTGCGCCCATCACGCTCACCCTCCTGAAGTCGGTATCCGATGCCGGCAGCTCGGCCAAGGTGGCCAGCTTCGACCTCAACGCCGAACTCGCCCAGAAAATCGTCGATGGCAACGTGATCTTCACCGTCGACCAGCAGCCGTGGCTCCAGGGCTACATGTCCGTTGACGCCCTGTGGCAGGCCAAGCGCGGCGGCTTCAAGATCGGTGGCGGCCAGCCCGTCCTGACCGGACCCACCATCGTGGACAAGTCCAACGCTTCCGACGTCCTCAAGTTCGCCCAGCAGGGCGTCCGCTAGAACCAGGAATCCGGCTGCGCGGCGGTCGCCCCGCCGCGCAGCCAGACCAACAAGGAGTCATTCCTATGGCAAACACAGCAACCCTGCCACCGGCACCGGCTTCGGCGCCCGGTGATGAACGGGTCGGACGCCGCAATCCGTTCCAGAAGTTCCTGGCCCGTCCTGAAGTCGGCGCCCTCGTCGGAGCCGTCGTCCTCTTCATTTTCTTCGCATCGGTCTCCCAGACGTTCACGCAGCCGAACGCCCTTGCCACGGTCCTGTACGGTTCCTCGACGATCGGAATCATGGCCGTTGGAGTGTCGCTGCTGATGATCGGTGGCGAGTTCGACCTCTCCACCGGTGTTGCGGTCATCTCCTCCGCATTGACGGCCTCGTTGTTCAGCTGGTACTTCTCCATGAACGCATGGGTTGGCGTGGCGTTGGCTTTGGTCGTCTCCCTGGGCATCGGCTTCATCAACGGGTGGATCCTGGTCAAGACCAAGCTGCCCAGCTTCATCGTCACCCTTGCCACGTTCCTCATGCTGACCGGCCTGAACCTGGCACTGACCCGGCTTATCGGCGGCTCTGTTTCGTCGCCGTCGATCTCCAAACTGGACGGCTTCGACTCCGCCCGCGCGGTCTTTGCCTCCTCCATCAGGATCGGCGGCGTGGAAGTAAAGATCACGGTCTTCTTCTGGATCGTCCTGGTCTTGATTGCTTCCTGGGTGCTCCTGCGGACCCGGATCGGTAACTGGATCTTCGCGGTCGGTGGCGACGCCAACGCTGCCCGCGCCGTGGGTGTCCCGGTGACCAAGACCAAGATCGGCCTGTTCATGGCTGTTGGTTTCTGCGGCTGGATCCTGGGCATGCACAATTTGTTCGCCTTCGACGCCGTGCAGTCCGGCGAAGGCGTGGGCAACGAGTTCCTCTACATCATCGCCGCAGTGATCGGTGGCTGCCTCCTGACCGGTGGCTACGGCTCGGCTGTCGGTGGGGCGATCGGTGCCTTCATCTTTGGCATGGCCAACAAGGGCATAGTCTACGCACAATGGAATCCGGACTGGTTCAAGTTCTTCCTGGGCTTGATGCTGCTGCTGGCCACCATCGTCAACCTCATCGTCAAACGCCGGGCAGAGCTGAAGTAAGGGGCCGGACCAATGAATGCACAACAGATCGACCAGCAAACCCTGCTGAAAGACGAGAAGGACCCCTTGACCCACACGCCCGTGCACCTGCTTTCCCTCGAAGCCGTGGGCAAGCACTACGGCAACATCATCGCCCTGCGGGACGTAACGATGGCCGTGGACAACGGCCGTGTCACGTGCGTCCTGGGTGACAACGGCGCCGGCAAGTCAACGCTGATCAAGATCATCGCCGGCCTGCACCAGCACGATGAGGGTTCGTTCAAGATCATGGGCGAGGACCGCAAGCTCGGCTCACCCCGTGAGGCGCTCGACGCCGGCATCGCGGCGGTGTACCAGGATCTCGCCGTCGTCTCGCTCATGCCGATTTGGCGGAACTTCTTCCTCGGCTCCGAACTCACCACCGGGGTGGGCCCGTTCCGCCGGATGGATGTCCAGAAGATGAAGGACATCACTAAGAAGGAACTCGCGGACATGGGCATCGACCTGCGCGACGTGGAGCAGCCCATCGGGCAGCTCTCCGGCGGTGAACGCCAGTGTGTGGCAATCGCCCGCGCCGTGTACTTCGGCGCGAAGGTCCTGATCCTCGACGAACCCACCGCCGCGCTGGGAGTCAAGCAGTCCGGCGTCGTACTCCGCTACATCCTGCAGGCCCGCGACCGCGGCCTCGGCGTCATCTTCATCACCCACAACCCCCACCACGCGTTCCCCGTCGGTGACCGGTTCCTGCTGCTCAAGCGCGGTAAGTCCATCGGTTACTACGAGAAGAAGGACATCACCCTCGAGGAACTCACCGCCCAAATGGCAGGCGGCGCCGAACTGGCCGAACTCGCCCACGAGCTCGAACAACTCGGCGGACACACTGAAGCCCTCAACGAGGTCAAAGCCGAAGTAGCCGACGTGGCAGAAGCCGCCCCGGAGAAACCATGAAGGAAGTAACGCTCGGCCTGGTAGGTGTGGGCCGGATCGGCGTCATGCACGCCAGGAACATCAGCGCATTGAACGAGGTCCTCAACCCTGACGGCGTGCAGCTTCGGCTCAAGCTGACGGACGTCGCCGAGGAGCATGCCCGCTCGGTTGCCGCGGATTTCGGGGCGGAGTTCCTGGCCACGGTGGAGGAACTGATTGCCTCCGGCATCGACGGCCTGGTCATCGCAACCGGGACGGCCACGCATCCGGATCTGATCCGTGCCGGCGTGGACGCGGGGATCCCGGTGTTCTGCGAGAAGCCCGTGGCTGTCAATGTGGCCGAGTCCTTGCCGGTGCTCGAGTACATCCGGGAGAAGGGCGGTACGGTTCAGATCGGCCACCAGCGCCGCTTCGACGCGGGCTACCTGGAAGCCAAGCGGGCCTACGACGCCGGCGAGCTCGGGTGGATCCACTCATTGCGCGCCGTCACCTGCGATATGACCCCGCCACCCGTGGAGTTCCTCGCCACATCCGGCGGTTTGTTCCGGGATTGCTCCGTCCACGATTTCGATATCCTCCGCTGGCTGACCGGCAAGGAAATCGTTGAGGTCTACGCCAAGGGTTCCAACAACGGCGACCCGGCCATCGGCGAGGTTGGCGACGTCGATACCGCTTTGGCAGTGGTGACGTTCGACGACGGCACGGTAGGAACGGTCTCGGCCAGCCGTTACAACGGTGCCGGCCATGATGTCCGGCTGGAACTCCAGGGTTCGGAGGGTTCCATCCTGGTGGGCATGGACCATCAGATGGCCGTCCGTTCCGCCGAACTGGGGATCGCGTTTCCTGCCGGCGCGGCGCACAAGACCTTCGCTGAGCGCTTTCACCAGGCCTACCGTTCGGAGGTGGCCGCGTTCGTGGAAGTGATCCTGGGACAGCGGAAGAACCCGTGCACTCCGGAAGATGCGGTGGCTGCCTCGCGCGTGGCGGACGCAGCCCAGGAGTCACTCGAAACGGGCGTCCCCGTCAAAGTAACCCCCTGACGCTCTCTCACGAAACCGCACCTTCACCCTGACGCTCTCTCACCAAACCGCACCTTCAACCCGATGCTCTATCACCTGCCGTCCCGCACGACGGCGGCACCCGCGCGAGTGCCGCCGTCGGCCGTCGTGGCGGTGAGAGAGCGTTGGCCGGAAGGGGTGGTTTGGTGAGAGAGGGTCGGTGGGAAGGGGTGGTTTGGTGAGAGAGCGTTGGACGTGGCTGACGCGGGCCGGATGAGTCTGGGGGAAAACTCCGACCCGCGCCAGGTTCATAGGGGGTTGCTCAGGCGATGACCTTCATCCCCTGCCAACCCGTGCCCAGGCTGATCGGCGGCACGTTTCCCAGAGTTCCGCCTCCCGATCCGGGGTAGAGCCACAAGTTGTCTCCTATGCGGCCCAGGACGTCGTTCTTGCCGTCGCCATCAAGGTCCCGGGGACCGGCGAGTGCAGTGCGGGTACTCCAACCCGTCGCGATCTGGTTCCACTGCAGCCAGCCACCGGAGCCATTGCCCGGATACAGCCATAATGCGCCTGTATCCGTGCGCCGCGCCAGTACGTCTGCCTTGCCGTCGCCGTTGAAATCGCCGGTGCTGAAGATGGCATTCATGATGCCCCAGCCGGTGCCAACGGTGTACGGCGTGCGCTGCCCGCCGGTTCCGTTTCCCTCGTACAGCCGGAGCTCGCCGTTGCTGCGCCGCCCCATGAAGTCAGGGATTCCGTCGCCGCTGAAATCGCCGGGGGAGAAGAGCTGGGTCATGGTGCTCCAGCCAGTGCTCACTTGTACCCGCGCCCCGAAACTGCCTGCCCCGTCGCCTGGGTAGAAGTACAGGATGTCGCCGGAACGGGCCAGCAGGTCATTCTTGCCGTCCCTGTTGAAGTCCCCTGGCGTGATGGTGTCCGTGATGGAGGACCATGCGGGAGCTGCGAGGGACAGTTGCCGTGGCAGCAACCCGCCGGAACCGTTGCCTGGGTACAGGTAGAGGTTGCCTGCCGTATCGGCCGCCAGGACGTCGGCGCGTCCGTCGCCGTTGAAGTCATGGGCCGACGGCGGTCCGGCTGCGGGAACCGTGTAGGTCTGGGTTCCCACGGCCGAGGTGTTTCCAGCCGTGTCCACCCCGATGTATTTGAGCGTCAGCGTGGAGCTGCCCATGACGATCGGCGTCGTGTATTTGGTGCTTGACGCCGTGGGAGTGCTGCCATCGGTGGTGTAGTAGATGCTGCCCGGCTCATTGGCGCTGAGAGAAATGGTGGCGCCGCTGGCCAGGGCACGGCCGGTGGGGCTGGCCGAGACCACGGGAGCCGTGGTGTCCGGCGGCACCGTGTACGTCTGGGTGGCGACGTCGGAGGTATTGCCCGCCGTGTCCTTGGCGAAGTACTTCAGCGTCATGGGACCGGGTCCGCTGAAGGTGATGGGTGCACTGTAGACGAGGCCTGCGGTCAGCGGATCCGTGCCGTCGGTGGTGTACCGGATCTCGGCGGGCTCGTTGGCCGTCAAGGCGATCTTTGTCCCCGCGGCATAGGCGCCACCGGCCGGGTTCGCCGTCACTACGGGCTTGGTGACATCAGGCCCGGTGGAGTAGGTCTGGGTGGCCACGGCGGACGAGTTGTTCGAACCATCCACCGCGAAGTACTTCAGCGTCATTGCCCCGTTAAGGGTGATCGGCGCTGTGTACTTCGGGCTTGCCGTGGTGGGCGTGCTGCCGTCCACCGTGTAGTAGATGGTTGCGGTCTCGTTGGCTGCGAGCGTGATGGCCTGGCCTGCGGTGTACGTTCCGCCCGGTGGTGTTGCGGTGACCACGGGGGCTACAGTATCCGCCGCCAGGTAGGCCTCGAACTCCGCGAGCCCGGCATTGGTGGTGCTGGCGCTGACCGAAGTGATGTTGAAGCGCACTGAGCTCACGGTCTTGGCAGGGAAATTGACTGTCAGCCCGGAGCCGTTGTTTGGCAGTGCCGGAACTGCAACTGTGCTTCCGTCGGAAAACAGCAGGTTGCCGCCTGTGACTTGGTCACTGAGGATCGGACGGTCCGCCAGGGTCACGGAATTGATGGTGCGGGTGGGGGAGAAGTTGTACTGGATCCAGCTGCCTGCTTTCTCGCCGGCCGTAACCCATTCGCGGGAAGCGTCCATGGGCGCTCCCCAGAAATAGCCGTCGCGTGCCTTTTCCGGGCTCTGCGCAGCAGCCTTCTGCGATGACGCTGTAACAGTGGCTCCCGTTGATTTGGCAGCGTTTCCTACCCACTCAATGGCTGTGACATATTGGCGTTTGAGCCACTCATCGTACGGTGAATCCGGGCAGCCCTCGCCTGGGCTGCTGCAGATGTACATATCGAAATCGGCGAACCGCACGAAGGTATCCACCTTGGCCGTCAGCTCAGCACCTGTCACGTTCTGCGGGTACTCGTCGATCACGTACGCGTCATAGGCGATGGACGTGTGCGGCCCGGTGTAGCTACGGGTAGCCAGTTGGGCGAACTTGGCTGTGGCCCAGTGGTCGCTGTGGTCGTAGGGGCTGTTGAAGTTTCCGGTCCAGTCCTGCGTGCGGAAGGTGGTGGGCTGGAAGTTGGCCACCAAACGGTTCAGGGCGTTCTGGAACTGCGTCTTGGTGAACGTCGCCGCGTTGTCCACGGGCCGGATGGAGGAAAGCCGCCCGTCCCAGAGCTTGAGGATGCTCTGGTCGTTGTAGGCAGCGCTGCCGTCGCCATTAGGGAAACCATCGGGGAGCCGCATGAACACCACGGAGATGTTGGGTGCGCCGTTGAGGGTCTGCATGGTCAGCGGCCTGTTGGGGACACCGGCGTCGGAGGTGGTCCAGGAGTCCGCGACACCGGCCATCTTGGAGTAGCTGGCCCGGATGCCGGCCTCCAGGCCGCGCCAGTACGACGCACCTTCTCCGGCTTCTCCGGCAGTGGTGAAGACAGTCTGCACGCAGCGCTTGGCCTGGATGTCCCGCATGAAGTCCGGGCTGAGGAACAGCAGGTCGTCATCGGTGTGGGCCACGATCTGCATGGCACCGCCGGTTCCTGCGCAGGGTGGCACAGCCGCGGCGGCAGGTGCGGCGCCGGCCAGCACCAGCCCGCCGAAAGCCAGAACTGGAGCCAGCAGGAAACCGAGGATTCTGCGGGTGCGGGAAGAGGAACCGTTCGGATGACTTAGGGGCTTGGCGGGATTTGGACGGACCACAACAATGCTCCTTTGAGCAGACGTTGGGCCCCCCAGCCGGCTAACTTAAGACGCCCTTGCGACGTCATTCGAATGAAATTATGCACTCCACGGTCCCAAAAAGTAAGGGCCCTGATGCAGTGAGCGTTACTGTACTCCTCCGGACCTGTCCTGGGTAGCTTTCCGGCACACTTCCACGAAGGCGCTGAAGGGCCGTAGGCGCTCGGCATCGGGAAGTTGCGAGGCCTCGGGATGCCACTGCACGGATGTCACCCACCGGGTGGGGTCTTCCAGCGCTTCGATGGTGCCGTCGTCGGCGATTGCCGTGACCACCAGGCCGTCTCCCACGGCAGCCACGGCCTGGTGGTGGCCGGAGGCGATCTTCACCGTGCTGCCTTCGGTGGAGCCATAGAGTGCGGCGGTCCGGGAGCCCGCCGCCAGCACCACCTCATGCCAGGCCCATTCGCTGGCCGCAGCGTCATCCGGGTCCAGGCCGCTGTGCACCACTGTGGACGGAAGCATGTCCTGGATGAGCGTCCCGCCGTAGAGCACGTTGAGGAGTTGGTGCCCGCGGCAAATGCCCAACAGCGGCAGCCCGGCGTCGAGCGTCGCACGGGCGACGGCCAAGTCCAGCGCGTCCTGCCCGGGGTTGACGTCGTACACGGCCTCCACCGGTTCCTGACCGTACAGCCGTGGGTCAAGGTCGCCGCCGCCCGGCAGGAGTACTCCGTCCAGCGTGGCGAGTTCGGTTCCCAACACGGATTCCGGGGTCAGCAACACCGGCTCGGCGCCGGCCTCGCGAAGCAACTCCACAATGAACACGAACAGTTCATTGGCCTCGCCCACCCGGGCGTCGGGGGCGTCGGAACTGCTGAGGCGGACGGGTACGCCAATCCGGGGACTGTTGGTCATGCTTCATGATGCACGGATGCTGTCCCGGGCCCCAAACGGCTGTGTAACCTTCCGGCCAACTAGTCTGAAGCCATGAATCCATCCGGCGCCTTGAACCCCAGCCCGCGGACCCTCGACGTCGAAAGCGTGGTTCACTTCGACAGGCTGGTTGGCGCCGGGGCGGCCTCCATGCATGGCTGGCACGCGCAGTCCCTGGACCTGCGCGGACGCTCGCGGGAACTGCTCTCGCTCAATCCGCAAGGCGCCATTTTCCTGGGGTGCACTTTTGACGACGGCGTGGAGGACACCTTGCGCAGCCGGGGTGCCTTGATCTTCCCCAAACTCAGGGGAGTGCCGTTCAACCCCTACCGCGGCAGCCTCTACACGGCGCAGGAGCTGTACCAGGACATCTCCGCCACGGAGTACGAGTCCACCCTGGATGCCAAGGTCTACCAATGGAGCATCCTGCCCGGCCAACGGTCCAGCCTCGACGCAACGCTCGCCGCGGCCCTGCACGACCACGCCATCGGAGATGCCCTGGACGAAGCCCTCCATAACGGCGCCTTCTCGGGGTCCAAACTGGTGGGCGTCATGGGCGGCCACGCGGCCCAGCGCGGCAGCCGGGAATTCGCCGACGCGGCCAGACTGGGACGCCTCCTCGCGCAGGCCGGTCTCACCGTCGCCACCGGCGGTGGTCCCGGTGCCATGGAGGCGGCCAACATGGGTGCGTACCTCAGCGGAACGCACGACGACGACTTCCGCGCTGCGCTGGAGACGCTCGCCGGCGTACCGGGGTTCCGGCCGTCGGTGACGGCTTGGGCGCGCCAGGCCGCCGTCGTCGTCGAACATCATCCGGAAGGGACCGCCACACTGGGGATTCCCACGTGGTTCTACGGTCATGAGCCACCCAACCTGTTCGCCACGCACATCGCCAAGTACTTCGCGAACGCCATCAGGGAGGCCATCCTGCTGGAGCTGTGCAACGGCGGAATCGTCTTCCTCCCTGGCTCGGCTGGCACCGTGCAGGAGATCTTCCAGGATGCGTGCGAGAACTTCTATGGTGCACCCGAAACCATCACTCCCATGGTGCTGGTTGGCCATGAGCACTGGGAACGGACCTTCCCTGCCTGGCCCATGCTGCAAAGCCTGGCCGCGGGGAAGCCCATGGCGGAACGCATCTTCCTGGTGGACACCGTTGAGGAAGCAATGGACGTGGTAGTGGGAAGCTCCCGGCGCCCGGTTGGAAATGCCTAGAAGTCCTTGCTGCACGGACCCTGGCCAAGCTTGGCAAGGCCCGTGAGATCACCGGCAGCGTATTGCCGCACCCAGGAGGCTTGGTCGTACATGAGCTGGCGTGGGTCATCCACGTGGTCAAGGCCCAGGACGTGCCCCAACTCGTGCATGATCACGGCCACGCCGATCTCCCGGCCCTGGGACGAACCCATGATTCCGGCGAACTGGGGTGCGTCCAAGGACACCGAGCCGGTCACGTAAGCTTTGTAGCCGTTGCTCAGGCCGATCGACGAACTGCCACCCAACCCGACGGTCTGGCCGGTGAGGCGCGGGACCTGCTCGGGTGTGGTCCAGGCAATCAGGACCGGAACCCAGCGGTCACCGTACGTCTCCGGCTGGTAGCCGGCCCTGTTGGCGGTGGGAAGCTCCGAGGTAGGGCCGTCGTAGATGAAGTGGAGACCCGTCGCCAGGCTGGCTTGCCGGACAGCTTCCTCCACGAGGGGCTGCCAGGACGCGGGAGCCAGCGTGGAGTTCACCACGTAATGGATGGGACGGCAGGGAGAGTAAGCCACAGGCGTGCCGTCCGGCTTGACGGCCAGGAACTTGTAGGCCGTACTGGTCCGCAGCAGGGGCGCGGGCGTGCCCAGCGGAGCATCGGCTTCCTCCCGCCCCGGAACGGGGTCCTCACGTTGCCCGAACGGCAACACCCCCGGCCTCGGGGATTGGCTCTCTGTAGCGGCGGAACCCCACAACGGCTGAAGGTCTCCGCCGAAGTAGGCTCCTGCGCAGACCAGCCCCAAGACGCCGAAAAAGAAGAATATCGCAGCTACCGTCCGGTGCTTGATCTGTGGAGTCGGTTGCTGAAGGGGTCCCTGGGCGGGCGGGAGATGACGCGGCGGGGGATAGGGGTCTGGCCCTTGTGGCGACCCATCAGGTTCCATCGAACCCCCTGACGCGACGGCCCTAAACGCGCGGTGGGGCGCCGCCGTCGGCCGTTTGGGACAGCATAGGACCACGCCCGCCGGGAAGTCCATGGCCCGGCTCCAGCCAAAAAGGGGCTTAGATATCCTTGCGGCAGGGGGCAGAGGCCAGCAGGTGCAGGCCGGTCAGGTCACCGTCGGCCAAGCCATCGGGCGCGCCGATTTCCGGGTACATCAGCTGCACCGGGTCATCGACATGGTCCAGGCCCATCACGTGGCTCAGCTCATGCTGCATGACGGCCAGGACGTAGTCCGACCCGCCTTCCTCGGCCAGTAGCTCCGAGATTTGCGGTGTGTCCAACTCCAGGCTGCCCGTGATGTAGCTCTTTGGTCCCTTGTTCAGCGAGTACATGGTGCTTCCGCCGGTCCCGATCACCTTGTCCGCCAAGGCAGGCGCGGCCTCCGGGGTGGTCCAGGAAATCAGCAGTGGCGCCCAGCGCTCGCCGTACTTTGCCGGCTGGTACGGTTCACGTTTTTCGGTGGGCAGTTCATCGGTGGTGCCGTCATTGACGAATGTGATTCCGGTTGCGGCGGAGACGTTGGAGAGCGCGGTCTGGAGCAGCTCGTCCGTGCCCGCGGGTGCCGCGGCATCATTCACGACGTAGTGCAGCGGACGGCAAGGGGAATAGCCAACCGGAGTGCCGTCGTCGTTCGTTGCCAGGAACTTGTAGGAATCATTGGTGACGGCAGGCGCCAGCGGTGAGGCGAGCGGGGCATCTGCCTCTTCCAGTCCGGGCGGGGGAGCATTGAGGGCCTTCGCCGGGTTGTGTGTGCCCTGCCCGTCAGGTTGCGCGTGGGGAAGCGGGAGCCCCGGGACCAAGGCAGTGATGCGGGGATCGCCATGCAGGAAACCGCTGACCAGGACCGCCACCACGGCAGCGACCACCGCCATGACCAAGCCGAGGAGCAACCGCAGTGCCTTGCCGGCACGGCGGGGTTCGCCCGCGTGCGACGCCCCAGGCTCGGTGTCCACGGTTCTCCATTCCTCAAGCCCCGTTCACGCCGGAAGCGCAGAGGACGCACCAACATTACGGGACGGGCCGTGCAGCGTCCATTCACATGTGTTGCTTAGACGATCACCGCGCCGAACAGGAGCCCCAGTCCGTAAGTGGCAGCTGCGGCACCGAGGCCGATGGCCAGCTGGCGGAGGCCACGGCTCAGCGGGGACGTTCCAGAGAGCAGACCGACGACGGCGCCCGTCGCCAGCAGCGCGACGCCCACCAAAGCGCCGGCAAGGATCAGCGCGTTCCAGCCGACCATGCCGAAAACGAACGGCAGGATGGGCACGATGGCACCCGAGGCGAAGAAGCAGAAACTGGACATCGCTGCGCCCCATGCCGAACCGACGGTTTCGTGCTCGTCGGCTACCTCTTCCTTTTCGGGTTGGAGGGACAGGCTTGGATCACAGTCGCAGCTGAAGAGCCCCAGGCGTTCTGCAGCGCGGTGTTCAGCTGCCTCCCGGGTCATGCCGCGGGCGAGGTAGACCAGGACGAGTTCGTTGTGTTCCACGTCCAGCGATGGCGCCGCGGCCAGCGTGGCCTGCGTGGGAAGGGTGGCGTTGAGCAGCTCCCGTTGTGACCGGACGGAGACGTACTCGCCGGCACCCATGGAGAGCGCACCCGCCAGGAGTCCGGCCACGCCACTCATCAGGACCACGGCGCTGGAAACACCCGTGGCGGCCATGCCCATGACCAGTGAGAGGTTGCTCACCAGGCCGTCGTTGGCGCCGAAAACGGCTGCGCGGAACGTACCGGACAACCTGTTGCGGCCGCGGGTTGCAAGGCCCCGGACAACTTCCTCGTGGATTTGTTCGTCGGCCACCATGGCCGGGGTTGCGTAGGGGTCCGTGCCGTAGGGGGAGCGCCCCTCAGCGCGTTGGGCAAGGGCCAGGACGAAGACTGAACCGAAATGCCGTGCCAGGAAACCAAGGAGCCGGCTGCGTGCGGAGGCTGCCTTGGGCATCCCTGCGTGTTCCCCGAGGAGCTTGAGCCAGTGGGCTTCGTGCCGGCCCTCAGCTTCGGCCAGGGCAAGGAGGATCTGGCGTTCCTCGCCGTCCCGGCGTTGCGCGAGTTCGCGGTAGACGGCAGCCTCGGCCCGTTCGTCCGCCAGGTACTGACGCCAGCGGCGGATGTCCGACTGCGTGGGCGTTCGAGGGATTTCTTCTTCGGGGCGGGAATCCGGAGCGGGGCTCGACGGACCATGGGATTCCTGGTGCTGTTGCACTGCTTCTCCTGTGCTCGGTGGGACGGTTACGGCCCCTTTGCACCGCCCACTGTACCGCTTATTTCCGCGGATTTTCGGCTGGTATTCCTCAACAGGAATGTTCGGCATGCCTTAATTCCGGCCCTTTTGGCACCGGAGCTCCGGCGCTGCGGAACCCTGCCTTGACCCCTCCCAAAGGCGGTGCTCAGATGGATAGACAGGGGCGGGGCATTTCCCGCATTTCGGTCAGTGGACCGCTTGGCGCGGCCCATGGGACGGAGGTTGAAACATGAGCACCGAATCACATCCGCACCACCCGGAACGGGCCACCATCGAATCGGATCCGGCCTACGACTACAACGAGGACCAGGAAGTGGATGAGGCCTGGACCGAGGACGACGAAGTGGCCGACGACGACGAACGCGTGGTGCCGCTCGACGGGCCCGAGGAAGAATTCCGCGGGGACGGCGACGAGCTTTAGGCCTCGTTGAGGGAGCGCAGACTGAATCGCCGTTCGCGCCCGGCGATACGTCCGACGGCGGCCACAGTCACCATCAGCGTCCGCGATGTGGAACACCACTGTGCGGTGCGGACGGACCGTGCCAACGCGTCTGCGAGGATCCTTGGCTCAGGATGGTGAAAGCTCAGTGCTTCGCCGCCAACAAACAAAGTCACCGCCCCTCCGACGAGGTCGACGGCGGGAATCACCGGAACAGTTTCGGCTGCGGTGAGGCTCGGGATCGGGAGGCCGGGTTCAGCTTGGTACGGCACGGACTTCTCCTTGGTGGAGTGCTCTTGCCCGCCCGGTTGTCTCTGGTCCGGTACGGGCCGCTTCCTCATCCGAACCACCCGTGAACATGGGGTTGGTGCGTGGCCAGTCGGAGCTTGGCGCCACATCTCTTGAAGCTGGGTCCTATCCTAAGCCCTTGCCGCTGCGGGCCCGCTCTGTTCCGTTGTGTGGCCCGCTCAACGCGCTTCGCGCCGGTTTTAGCACGCAGACCCGGCCCCGCAACGCGTGACTGGGGACGAAACAAACGGCGGCACCACCCGCGAAGGGTGATGCCGCCGTCGTGAATTGCTTTGGGTTGCAACCGCCTAGGCGGCAGGAGTGGTGAGTTCCTGGTCGGCCACCCGGGTTCCCGCAACACGGTCCGTCCAGGCTTTCATCACTGCGGGGTCGGTGGGCTTGCTGAACAGCGAGACCAGCACGTAGACCACAGCAGAGGCGATCAGGCCGTAGTAGATCGGTTCGTTGGCGTAGATTCCGTCCAACGGAGCCTTGGCATTGATCTCCAGGACGATCATGGTGCCGAGGGTCACTACCGAACCCACGGCCATGGATGCCGCTGCTGCCACACCCGTACCGCGCTTCCACACCAAGCCGCCAATGATGGCTACCAGGAGGCCGCCCACCAGGATGTCGTAGGCAATGGTCAGCGCGGCCACGACGTCCTTGGTGCTGATCGCGATGATGATCGCCACGATGCCGAGTCCCAGGACCCAGTAGCGGTTGGCCTTGACGTCGTGCTCCGGGTTCTCGGTGTCGTCGGTGTTGATGGTCTTGCCGAACCAGCTGGCCACGAACGGCACAACGTCTGCACGGGCAACCGTTGCCGCAGCGATCAGGGCGCCCGATGCGGTGGACATCATGGCTGCGACGGCTGCGGCCAGGACCAGGCCACCGATGCCGATCGGGAGCAAGTGCGTGGCAACTTCGGCGTATACGTCGTCCTTGGCCTTGATCTCAATGCCGGACAGGGCAACGCTTGCGGCCATGCCGATCAAGGCGCCGGCCAGACCGTAGAGGATGCAGTAGACGCCGGCCGTGGCACCGCCCCAGCGTGCAACCGTGGGGGTTTTGGCCGTGAAGACGCGCTGCCAGATGTCCTGGCCGATCAGCAGGCCGAGTGTGTAGACCACGAAGTAGGTGATGATCGTCTGGATTCCGATGCCATCGATCTGGAAGAAGCTGGCGTCGACGCGCTCGCGGATTCCATCCAGGCCACCAGCGGCATTCATGGCGAAGGGCAGCATGAGGAAGAAGATGCCCACCGTCTTGATGACGAACTGCACCTGGTCAGCCAGGGTGATTGACCACATCCCGCCGATGGTCGAGTACACGAGGACGATTGCGCCGCCGATGGCGATTGCCAGCCAGCGCTCCCAGCCGAAGAGGACCACGAAAATCGTTGCGTAGGCACCGGTGGAGGTGGCGCAGAGCATCAGCGTGTAGGCGAGCATGACGATGCCGGAAGTCTGGGTCGCCTTGCTGCCGTAGCGCAGGGTCAGCATCTGGGACACGGTGTAGATCTTGAGCTTCTGGATGGTTCCGGCAAACAGGAGGCTAAGCAGCAACACACCCGAACCGATGGCCACCACGAGCCACATGCCGGAGATACCGAATTTGTAGCCCAGGCCGACGCCGCCGACGGTGGATGCGCCACCCAGGACGACTGCGGCCATGGTGCCGGTGTAGAGGAACGGTCCCAGGCGGCGGCCGGCCACCAGGAAGTCGCTGTTGTTCTTGGTGCGGGACTTGCCCCACCAACCGAACGCCAGCATGGCAAGCAAATACACCACCACAATGGCGATGTTGATGAACGAAGAGTCCATGAGTGGCTCCTTGGAGCTGATGCACGGAGGTTGGGGTATTCGACGATACTCCTGCAGGGCGTCGAAGTCTCTGTGCTGACGAACGGAGGTTTGGACGTGTGTTGTGTGCCTCACAGACAACACTTGTTGCCTATGAGGATATGTTGTGATGGGAGTAACAGTCAAGGTGCTTTGGTCATGGTTCCGCGGATTCTGACTCTTTGCCGTTGCTGTCCGGCTACTATTGGCTCCAATGACAGGGCCTCACGGACGGGCCTGAAAGGTTTTGTGAATGAAGGCTCTACCCGTTGAACCCAGCAATGTTCCTGTTGCCATCGGTTCCAGAATCCGCGCAGCCCGGCAGGCGCAGCGGCTCACCATTGAGCAGGTTGCAGACGCTACGGGACTGACCAAGGGCTTCCTCAGCAGGGTGGAGCGGGACCTTACTTCACCATCGGTGGCCTCGCTCGTGACGCTGTGCCAAGTGCTCTCGGTGTCTGTCGGGGATCTCTTCGCGGCGCCGGAGACCCACCTGACCCGACGCGATGACGGGCCGCGCATTTCCCTGGGCGGCCAGGGCATTGTGGAGCGGCTGCTCACGGCGCGTTCCGAGCGAAGGCTCCAGATCCTGCAGGCGACCATTGAGCCCCGGGGGCGTGGCGAGAACGAGCTCTACGCGGTGGACTGCGACGTTGATGTGCTCCACGTGGTGAAGGGCAGGATCAAACTGATCCTGACCAATGAGGAGTACGACCTTGAGGAAGGGGACACGCTTTCCTTCCCGGGCCGCGAGCCCCATACCTGGATCAACCCCACCGATGAGACGGTCGAGGTGCTGTGGGTCCTGGTGCCCGCGGCGAGCCGGTAGTTTTCCGCGGGTTAGCCCACGTGGACCCAGGGGCGCCTGGTGATGTCCGGTTCGGCTTCCCGCAGGACCTCGCGGGTCACGGGCGCGATTTCACCCTCGCCGAAGAACAGGAACTTGCTCAGGTTTGAGATCGGGTTGCCCTCGGTCCAGCGGAAGTAGATGTGCGGCATGAAGCCCGTGACATCGCGGATATGGAGCAGTACCGCGGCCAGGGTGTTGGGCACGTTGTTGCTGTGGACTTCCAGGATCTTGAAGCCGTGGCGTTCCTTGCCCACTACCTGTAGTTCCTGTTCGAAGTCCGAGCTGTCGTCCACGATGATCTCGATGAAAAGGGCGCCGCAGTCCTTGGGCAAGTGGTTCGCTTGCTGGGCGTGTTCGAGTTTCTCCTGGTACCGGTCTGCGCTGAGGCGCTTGGGCTCGTGGGCGATGATGCGCACGGGGCCATCGGTGTTGTTGGCGGTGAATTCGAGTGCCTTCTCATCCATCTTGATGTGGGTGGCGCGCAGCTCGAACGCGCGGCGGATACGGGAAATGAAGCTGACCACCATGATGCCCAGGATGAACAAGGCAGCGATCTTGAGGCCGTCCGGGCGCTCGATCGAGTTGACCACCGTGGTGTACACGAAGACGAGCGACACGATGCCGAAGCCAATGAACTGTGCACGTTGCTTCTTGCCCCGCGCGGACAGGGTTACGGCGATGGAGGCTGAGGTAATCAACACCAGCACGCCCGTGGCATAGGCGCCGCCCTGGGCATTGACGTCGGCTTGGAAAATGACGGTCACTGCGAAGGCGATGACGGTGAAGACGAGGACCAAGGGGCGCAGTGCCCGGGCCCAGGCGGGAGCCATGCCGTAACGCGGAAGGTAGCGCGGGACGAGGTTCAGCAGCCCGGCCATGGCTGAGGCGCCGGCGAACCAGAGGATGGCAATAGTGCTGATGTCATAGATGGTTCCGAAGCCGTCGCCAAGGAACTTGTGGGCCAGGTAGGCCAAAGCGCGCCCCTCGGCCTTGCCGCCGGACTCGAATTCGGCTGCGGGAATCAGCATCACCGTGGTGAAACTGGAAGTGATCAGGAACGAACTCATGATGATCGCGGCCGTGGTCAGCAGGCGGTGGGCGCCCTTGATCCTGCCCGCAGGGTTGGCATCGGTGTCCGTGGAACGGCCCTTGATCTGCGGCATGACGGCCACGCCGGTTTCGAAACCGGACAGGCCCAACGCCAAACGCGGGAAGACCAGCAGGGCCAGCCCGATCATCATTAATGGATCCCCGTGGGAGGTGGTCAGGGCGCTCCACCAATCGGTGACCACGTGGGATTCGGTGAACAGATGGCTGATGGAAACGAAGACCACCACCAGGTTCAACGCCAAAAAGGCAGCCACGAGCACGACGGCAACGTTGATGGCTTCGCGGAATCCGCGGAGGAACACGATGCCCAGTCCGGCGATGAGCGCCAGCGTGATCACCACGTGCTGGCCCTCAAGGAACTCCGGAGCAAACGGGTTCTCGATGAGGTGTGCCGTGGCGTCCGCGGCGGACAACGTAATGGTGATCATGAAGTCCGTCGCGGCAAATCCGAGGAGCGCGAGGACAAAGAGCTTGCCGCCCCAGCGGGGGAGCAGGCGTTCCAGCATGGCGATTGAGCCTTCGCCGCGAGGGCTTTCCTTGGCCACGCGGCGGTAGACAGGCAAGGCACCGGCAAGCGTGGCAACGACCAGGAGAAGGGTAGCCAGGGGTGAGAGCAGGCCAGCGGCCAGGGCGGCGATGGCGGGCTGGTATCCGAGAGTGGAGAAGTAGTCCAGGCCCGTAAGGCACATGACCTTCCACCAGGCCTGCGGCTTGTGCGACTCGGCGGGCTGGCCGTGCGGACCCTGCCGTTTGCCCGACGTGTCCGGCATGCCTTCAAGCAGCCAGGACTTGAGGTGGAAGGCTTCCTTGCGCCGGTCGGCGGGATCGGCCGGTGGCCTGGTCAGCGTCGTCACGTGGTCCTTTCGCGCAGCACCGTGCTGCTCCCGAGATGGAGCGTATTGCTGGGAATTGCCTGTTAAGACCGGTTTTTATGGAATCTTTACGCCTCGTGTGATCGGCATCTCAGTCAGCCGCGATCCTCATGGTTGAGTTGTAAACAGGTGATGCTTATTAGGCAACTTTGAGTGTATGATGGGTGTCACAGCAGCCATCTACTTAAGGAGTTGCGCAACTTTGGAAGAGCTCCGCATCGAGGCCAACGGCAACCTCGGCCCCATCGATTCCTCCCGCATCCCGCGCTATGCCGGTGCGGCCACTTACGCCCGCCTGCCCCGCCTCGACCAGGTGTCCAAGGCCGACGTCACTGTTGTCGGCGTGCCTTTCGACTCCGGTGTTTCCTACCGTCCCGGCGCGCGCTTCGGCGCCAACCATGTGCGTGAGGCCAGCCGTTTGCTGCGCCCGTACAACCCCGCGTGGGACGTTAGCCCGTTCGAGAACATCCAAGTTGCCGACGCTGGCGACATGGCCGTGAACCCGTTCAACATCAACGAGGCCATCGAAACCATTCAGCAGAACGCCCTGGACCTCACTGCCAACGGCAGCAAGCTGGTTACCCTCGGTGGTGACCACACGATCGCGCTTCCGCTGTTGCGGGCTGCCGCCGAACGTGCCGGCGAGCCCATCGCCATGTTGCACTTCGACGCACACCTTGACACCTGGGACACGTACTTCGGCGCCGAATACACGCACGGAACCCCGTTCCGCCGGGCCGTCGAAGAAGGAATCCTGGACACCGAGGCCATCAGCCACGTGGGTACACGCGGTCCGCTGTACGGCAAGAAGGACCTCGACGACGACCACCGTTTCGGATTCGGCATCGTCACCTCTGCGGACGTTTACTACCAGGGCGTGCTTGAGACCGTGGCCAAGATCCGGGACCGTATCGGCAACCGCCCGCTGTACATCTCCGTGGACATCGACGTTCTGGATCCGGCGCACGCACCGGGCACGGGAACGCCGGAGGCCGGCGGCATCACCAGCCGTGAACTGCTGGAAATCATCCGTGGATTCCGTGGCATGAACCTCGTGGGTGCCGATGTTGTGGAAGTTGCTCCGGCCTACGACCACGCCGAAATCACCGGTGTTGCCGGCAGCCACGTCGCCTACGAGCTGGTGACCCTCATGGCGGACAACGCCGTGGAAGGGGACCGTCACGGTGCTCCGAACGGCTACGCCCAGCAGGCGCTCGGGGCACGCATGGAAGAACTCGCGAAGGCCACGCGGCGATGATCGACTTTGATCCGGGCACGGCTGCTCCCACCAAGGAGACCGGCCAGCGTAACGGCGGGGACCTCGTGGTCGAAACCCTTGAAGCGCTCGGTGCCAAGACGGTTTTTGGTATTCCTGGCCAACACGCCCTTGGCCTGTTCGATGCGATGGGCCGCGGCAACCTGCACTTCGTTTCCTCGCGCGTGGAGAACAACTCGGCTTTTGCAGCTGATGGCTATTCGCGTGCCACGGGCGAAGTCGGTGTCCTCTTCTTGTCCACTGGCCCGGGTGCGTTGACATCGCTGGCCGGTTTGCAGGAGGCCTACGCCACGGGTGTCCCGATGGTGGTTGTGGCGAGCCAGATCCCTCTGGAGGGCCTGGGCGCACGCCGAAAGGGCATGCTCCACCAGCTCGATGACCAGAAAGCTTCGGCCGCGAACGTCACCAAGAGCCAGCGGCTGATCCAGCATGCCTCGGGCATTCCGTCGGCCATCCAGGATGCCTGGACGGAAGCGATTTCCTCCCCGCAGGGCCCGGTCTGGATCGAGATTCCGCAGAACGTGCTGCTGGATCCGATCGTGGTCCCTCCCGTTGAAGACGCCCTCGCCGAGGCTTTCGACAACCCGCCGCGCGTGGAATTGATCCGCGAGGCCGTGAAGTGGCTCTCGACGGCGGAGCGTCCGGCGATCATCGCAGGCGGCGGTACGCGTCGTGGCCGGGCAGAGAAGTCGCTGCTCTCCATCGCCGAGCAGCTGCGGGCTCCGGTCATCTGCACGCCGGGCGGCAACGGTGCGTTCCCGTGGAACCATGAGCTGGCCCTGCAGTCCTGGATCGAGGACAGGTACATGACCGATGTCCTCGAGGACGCGGACGTCCTGATCGTCATCGGCTCGTCCCTGGGTGAAGTGACCTCCAACTACTTCACGTTCGCACCCCGCGGCCGGATCATCCAGATCGACGCCGAGCCCCGGGTCTTGGAGTCCAACCGACCCGGCCTGGGCATCCGTGCCGACGCCGGGCAGGCTCTCGCGGCACTGGACGAGGCCCTCACCGAAGCCGGAGCCGCTGACGCAACACAGCGTGACTGGCATGGCACCAGCCCCGAGGCCTTGGTCAAGGATTCGCTGGCAAAGGTCAAGGCCCGCCTGGAATCGCAGGACCTGGGCAAGGAACTCAAGTTCATGGCGGACATCCGCGAGGCCGTTCCGGCGGATATGCAGACCTTCTGGGACATGACCATTTCCGCGTACTGGGGTTGGAGCTGCTGGGACGCCCGTGACGGCCAGTTCCACTCCGCCCAGGGCGCGGGTGGCCTTGGCTATGGTTTCCCGGCAGCGATCGGCGGCGCCGTGGGCCTGGAAACCACCGGAAAGCCCGGACGCGTGCTGGCAGTTTCCGGTGACGGTTCCTCCATGTACTCCATCTCGGAACTTGCCACCGCCAAGCAGCACAACATTCCGGTCACCTGGCTGATCGTGGACGACGGCGGCTATGGCATCCTTCGCGAATACATGGTGGGTGCCTTCGGCAAGGCCACGGCCACCGAGCTCGCGCGTCCGGACTTCGTCAAGCTCGCCGAGTCCTTCGGCGTCCCGGCCGTTCGAGTCGACCCGGAGGAAGTGGGGGACGCGCTCAAGGCGTCCTTCGCCGCGGACGGCCCCAACGTCGTCGTGGTTGAAACGCTGCTTAAGATGTTCGGTCCCACGCACTTGGACGACTAACACCACGCAAGACAGCCCCCGCATGGAGCACCATGCGGGGGCTGTTCTGCGTTGCGGGGCCCGCTCTACGCCTCAGAAGGGGGAAACAGGGCGTTCAGCGGGCCACACAAGTCAGTCGAGGTCGCGCCGGGTACCTTCCGGCGTGGCCTTCACGGCAACGGCCGAGGCCAGGAGCGCCACGATCCAGAAGATGGCGATCAGCCACAGGCCACCGCCGGCGGCGAGGCTCAGGCCGGCAACGATCATGGGGGTGAATCCTGCGCCGATCATCGACGCTCCCTGGTAAGCCAAGGACGCGCCGGTGTAGCGGTTGCGGGTGGGGAACTGCTCGGCTACATAAGCGGCGATCGGTCCGTAGAGGAAGCCTTGCACCAGCCCGTTGCCCAGGATGATCGCCAGGGCGAAGCCCCACAGTTCACCATTGGTCATCAGTACCAGGATCGGGTAGACGAGCACGGCACCCATGAGCGATGCGCCGATGAGGACACGACGCCGGCCGATGCGGTCGCTGAGGCGGGCCGAGTAGAAGCAGATCACCAGGGTCAGGAGCGCAGCGACGGCCTTGATGTTCAGGACGCCATTCTTGTCGGCACCGCTCTCAACGGCCACCGAAACACCCCACACCGTGGTCATCGACTGGCACACATAGAACGAGGTGGTGGCCAGGAGGCCCAGCACGACAGCCCTGGGGTTGTTCTTGAGGACATCCAGCAGCGGCACGCGGCGTTTCTCTCCGGCAGCTTCGAGGCGCTGGAATGCGGGTGTCTCGGCCACCTTCAGCCGGATCACCAGGCCCACCACAATCAGCAACGCACTCAGCAGGAACGGCACGCGCCAACCCCAAACGAGGAAATCCTTTCCGGAGACCGCAGCGAAGAGTGACAGTGCCAGCGTTCCGAGGATGGCACCTGCCGGTCCGCCGGCGTTCGCGAAAGCGGCAGCGAATCCGCGGTGCTTCTTGGGAGCGTGCTCGATGGCCATGAGGGCAGCTCCGCCCCACTCGCCGCCAACCGCGACGCCCTGGACCAGCCGGAGGATAACCAGGGCCAAGGGCGCAGCCATGCCTATCTGTGCAGTTGCGGGAAGCAGGCCGATGGCCGTGGTGCCAAGGCCCATGATCAGCATGGACAGGACCAGCATTTTCTTCCGGCCCAGGCGGTCGCCGAAGTGCCCGAAGATCAGGCCACCCAGCGGGCGGGCAATGTATCCCACCGCGAGCGTCACGAACGAGGCGAACAGGTCGAAGCCCGGGCCAAGGTTGGCGAAAAAGACCTTGTTGAAGACCAGGCTTGCCGCCGTGGCGTAGAGGACGAAGTCGTAGTACTCAATAGCGCTGCCAACAAAGCTGGAGGCCAGGATGCGTCGCATGTCCTTGGTGTTCAGGGACGTGCCCGCCGTGGTGACAGCGCCGGTTTCCGGGGCTGTTGGTGCTGTGCTCATGTGCTTCCTCAGGTTGGGTTCTGGCTCGTCAGCGCTGACGGGCGAACGGAATGGTGTCGAGGTCGTTGGGAACGGTGAAGATGCCGCTGAAGTGCTCCCCGGCTTCCTGCCACACGGATTCCGAGGCAGAACCGGGCACCAGGTGGTGCAGGGCCAGATGCCCGACGCCGGCCACTTCCGCCAGTTTGGCGGCCTCACGGACGCTGGTGTGGGACTTGTAGTGATGGTCCCGGGAGGCCCTGCTGGACTCATCCGTCTTATCCGCGTAGAGGGACTCCACCCAGGCGAAGTCGATGGCTTCGTGGAGCAAAAGGTCTGTGTCCTGGGCCAGAGTGATCATGTTCTGCGTGTAGGCCGTGTCACCGGAGATCGTTACGGAGCCCTCGGCGGTATCGAAGCGGAAAGCGAATGCGGGCGCTACGGGAGGGTGTTCCACCAGGATTGCCGTCACGGTCACCAGCTCGTCGCGGTATACCTCGAACGGTTCCATGTCCGGCGTCGGGTTGTTGTTCGGGTGGTAGCCGGACTCCGCCGGAATCTGGATGTCCTCAGCGTGGAAGATGTCCAGCGGGCTGGGCCGGAGGCTGTCCAGGATGCGGTCGTTGAGGTCCGTCGCGTGGGCTTTCATGAGCTGCTCGAACATCTGGCGCGTGCCCGGCGTCGGGTTCTCCGGCGCGAGCGGTTGGGGTTCGACGACGGCGCGCGGCGACACCGCGGGAAGCTCGCCCCGGTTGCCGGGTCCAATGATGCGGACCGGGTTCTCCGTGCGCTCGGTCAAAGCGTAGAGCCCGAAGATGCCGAGTCCGGCGAGATCGTAGACGTGGTCCGAGTGGAGGTGCGTGATGAAGAGTGCACGCAGGTCCTTCAGTTGCAGGCCCGACTGGCTGAGTCGACGACCCGCGCCCTGTCCAAAGTCCACCAGGTAGAAGGCATCCCCAACCACCACTGCCGTGGCGATTCCCGTGCGCTCGCCGGAGTCGGCAGCGGCCCACCACCGTGGTCCGCCTGCTGTTCCCAGCGTGACGATGTGCGGCTTCAGGGATGACGTCGGCGTCATGGTTCTCCTCGTTCGGATTGGCTTTCTTCCAGTGTGGTCCGCGCCACGTCACTTGTATAATCAATCAATTCTAAGAAGTTCATAAGGAGAACTGATGGGTGAGTTCACGCTTCGGCAGCTGGAATACTTCGTTGCGGTCCTGGACCATGGATCGTTGACACGCGCCGCGAGCGAGAGCAACATTTCACAGGCAGCGGCCTCCATGGCCATTGCCCAGCTGGAGAAGAGCCTCGGCCTGGATCTCCTGATCCGCACCCGGGCCAAACGCGTTGAACCCACTCCGGCCGGCGTGGAACTGGGTGTCCGCGCCCGGCGCATCCTGCGGGAGACGGCGGAATTGCGGGGTGCCCTCCAGGGATCGCATGAGGACATGCGCGGGCGCGTGTCCATCGGTTGCATGATCGCGATCTCGCCGCGGTTGATTCCAGAGCTCATTCGGGTTTTCGCCGCCACGTGGCCCGAGGTGGAACTCGACTTCGTGGAAGGCAACGCCGAAGACCTGCAGCGCGCGGTGGGCGAGGGCGAGTTGGACGTTGCCTTCATCTACTCGCTGCAGGCGGTTCCCGGCGTCGAAATCCTGAACGTAGCGGCATCCCGCCCGCAGTTCATGCTGGCTGCGGACCACCCGCTGGCAAACAGGAAATCGCTGAGCTTCGCCGACCTCGCCGAGGAGGATGTGGTCCTGTTCGATGTCCCGCCCAGTGCGGAGCGGGTGATTGCCATGTTCCATTCCGCCGGCATCGAGCCCAAGGTGCGGTGGAGGAGCGTGGTGGCCCAGACCATCCGCGGCATCGTGGCGAGCGGCCGCGCCTACTCGGTGACGAATGTGTGGCCTGGCATTGAGTCCCTCTATACGGGAGCCCGTGTGGCGCTGGTTCCTATCGAGGACAAGTTGCCGGAGAACAAGCTCGTGGCCGTGGTTCCGCCGGGTGTCAGCAGGCCTCGGCGCGTGGACGAGGTGATTTCGGTGGCCCGGGAGCTGACCCGGGAGACAGCCTAGGAACCTTCTTTAGTTTCCCAAAGCAATCATTTTGCTGTATGGTTGCTTTAGGCAAACAAAAAAGGGGTGTTTTCCATGTCCGTTGGTTCAGCCACGGCGACTGATCTTGTGCATCAAATTTTTGACCTGCAGCGGACTCTGCGCTGTGTGGTGACCGCCCACCTGGCCCGCGTTCCCGACGTCGGAATGGCCGTCCAGGGCGTGATGCGGTTTATTGGCGAGGGGGAGACCCGCGCTACGCATCTGGCGGCCAAGCTCGGCGTGAGCGCGCCGGTCCTGAGCCGCCACGTCGCGGAGTTGGAGGACTTGGGCTTCGTGATGCGGCGGCCCGATCCCGCGGATGGCAGGGCCCAGCTCCTCGCGTTGACTGAGAGCGGTGCCGCCAAGCTGCGCGAATTCGAAGAGCAGCGGAGTGTCCGGTTGCGGGATTACCTCGCTGACTGGAGCGAAGAAGATGCCTTGGAAGCATCGCACGTGCTGCAGAAACTCAGCGCATCCCTCAAAGACTCAATCCGGGCAACGGCGGCCGGTTCCACAACGACGAAACTCACAGTTTAGGAGCCACGCATGGCCAAACCAGCAGTCCAGACCCCGGCGGCAGGGCAGGTGGGCGCCGCAGCGCCCATGACCCACCGCCAAATCATGGAAGCCCTGACCGGGCTCCTCGCAGCGTTCTTCACTGCGATCCTGAGCAGCACCATCGTGGCGAACGCGCTCCCCACCATCATGTCCGAGCTCAAGGGCACGCAGACCGACTTCGCCTGGGTCATCACCGCGGCGCTGCTCGCCAATGCTGCCACTACCCCCATCTGGGGCAAGCTTGCGGACCTGTTCGACAAGAAGCTCCTTGTCCAGCTCAGCATCATCATCTTCGTCGCAGGCTCGGTCATGGCCGGCCTCTCCGAATCGATTCCGCTGCTGCTGACCGCCCGCGTGATCCAAGGCGTGGCCATGGGTGGGCTCACCGCGCTGGCACAGGCCATCATCGGCTCCATGATTCCGCCGCGGGACCGCGGTAAGTACTCCGGTTACATGGGTGCTGTCATGGCCGTTGGTACCGCAGGTGGCCCGTTGCTGGGTGGCTTCATCGTGGACAGCCCGCTTGGCTGGCGCTGGACGTTCTTCGTTTGCGTTCCGTTGGCCGTGATCGCGCTCATCCTGCTCCAGATCACCCTGAAGATCCAGCACATCAAGCGTCCGGCCAAGATCGACTGGCTCGGTTCCATCCTGCTGACCTCGGGCGTCAGCTTGCTCCTGATCTGGGTTTCCTTCGCCGGCAACCCCGAGTACTACGACTGGGTGTCCTGGCAGTCCGCCCTCATGGTGGGCGGCGGTGTGGCCCTCCTGGCGCTCCTGGTGTTCGTCGAGACCAAGGTTTCCCAGCCGATCATTCCCCTGAAGATCATCTCGGAGCGCACCACGGCATTGGCCATCCTGGCTTCCGTTGCCGTTGGTATCGCGATGTTCGGTTCCTCCACCTTCCTCGGCCAGTACTTCCAGGTCTCCCGGGGTGCCTCGCCTACCGAGGCCGGCCTGCTGACGCTGCCGATGATTGCTGGAAACCTGGTTGGCTCTGTCGCCTCTGGTGTCCTGATCAGCCGCTTCGGCAAGTGGAAGAGGTTCCTGATCGCGGGTTCGGTCCTGCTGATCGGCGGACTCGCCTTCGCAGGCACCATGGACCACACCACCGAACTGTGGGTCGTGGCCATTTACACCGGCGTGTTCGGCCTCGGCCTGGGCATGCTGATGCAGAACCTGGTTCTCGCAGTGCAGAACACCGTGCAGGCAAAGGACATCGGAACGGCCAGCGCCTCCGTGGCGTTCTTCCGCTCGGTGGGTGGCGCGATCGGCGTTTCCGTCCTCGGCGCCATCATGTCCAACCACGTCAAGGACCTCGCTGTGGAAGGCCTGGCAGCGGCCGGGATTCCCGTTCAGGGGGGATCCTCCGGCGCCAGCATGGACCTCGGAGACATGCCCGCACCGATCCGCGACATCATGCGCGCCGCCTACGGTGACGCTACTGCCCAGATCTTCATGATCTCTGCCGTGATCAGCGTGGTCGCGCTCCTTGCAGTGCTGCTCATCAAGGAACGCCCGCTTCGCCGGACCGTTGATGCGGCACCGGAGAAAGAACTCATCGCCACCGCCTCGGGGGAGGCCGCGATGTCGCTGGACACGACGTCCCTGGACGCGGTGCCGGTCCCGTCCGGTCCGGACCAGGCGCACGACGCCGGAACGCGGCTGGGTGCCGGAGCTCCCCTGGATGCGGGCAGGCAGCGTCCTGCCGAGCGGTCGTCCGAGGACCTCGACCTCGAATTCGCCAGGATCCTCACGCAGGAACGGCCCCACGCCGCGTCCGACGTCAAGGAACTCCAGGAACAACTGTCCAGGACGCAGTATGTCCTGGCTGAACAGCAGCTCCAGCTCAGCCGGGCCAATGTTGAGCTCCAGGCGCGTCTCCGTGACCAGCAGTCCGTTGCGGAGCAGCAGGCCCGCACTGCCGATGAGTTGAAGGCGCTGCGCAAGGAACTCAAGCGCGAACGCCGCGAGCAGGAGCGCATGGCCTTGCTGCTCCTGCAGGGCGTCGAGTCCCGGGTCGACCACGGCAAGCACGCAGGGTAGAACTGCCAACAGTTCCCTTGCGGGTTTGCGCCTCCGAACTCGGCGGGGCGAGGCGACCAAGGGCATGACCAAGGCGCCGGTTGGGATTCCAGCCGGCGCTTTGCCGTGATGGACGAGCACCTCCAAGTTTGTTCGGAACGGCGGACGTCCACACCGTGTGGGACCAAGTCGTCAGGGCGCCGCGGATCGCCCCGGAGCGATTGAGGTGCTCGCGCTCGGCCCGTGCCATCCTGTAGATATGGCACGTACGTGGTTGTCGGTGACGGTGGAACTACTCGGGGGTCGTCGCGAAGAGCTTTGGCCGTGGCCAGGCCGCATCTTCGCAGTAGGGCCGTCGCACACTTTCATGGATCTCGCCAACGCCATCAATAGTTCCTTCGCCAGATGGGACCGCTCCCATCTTTCAATGTTCACCCTGGCGGACGGCCGGGTCATCTCCGATGTAGAGACGGGAGCTGAGATAGCCGGATCGATCGGCGGGGCGATCACGGCGCCAATCGACATCACGGTTGCCAAAGTCGCAAAATCGGTGGGTGCCGGCTCTGAGTTCCAGTTCACTTTCGACTTCGGTGACATGTGGACACACCGATGTGTGGTCGGGGAAGAGAAAGTCGACCCCCTGGAGGTACTGGGCATCCGCCCTGAAGTTCCACTGCCCTACTGGGGCTGGGGCGGTATACCGGACCAGTATGGGCGCCGGTGGGCTGCCGACGACGGAGAGGGCCGGGTGCCGGGTAAACCGAGTCATCCGCACCCGATGCTGCGTGGCCTATGGCCCGAGCAAATGCAGGTGCCTGGCCTGGACCTTCCCCGGCTACGGCAAGCTATCGCGGCCGGGGACGCTGATCGCTTCCTCACTGAGGTGATGGGACACGACATCGATGACGAGCTGCAACAAGTGGGGCTTGGCATACCGCTGGCTCTCGAGCAGCGGCGTCACAAGGCTGAACCGGTTGCACTCCAGGTCATCAACCGGCTGAGGTGGCGTGGCGGCGATGGTGATGGGCTCCTCGCTGATGACCTGACGTGCGCTCTGCGCCGCGTGCCGCTGACTGGCAGGATGGTGCCGGTCGACCTGGAAATGGTTACGAGCGTCTTGGAAGGGGATCCCGAGCTGTCGAGCGGTGGTTACCTCGATCTGTACACGGGGCAGGTGTACGACGACGGCGCCGCCGACCCGCTGTTGGTCGGCGACGACGCCGTCATTGACGTGGATGGGGAACCGGATCGTTGGCTTCGGCTCGACACCACCGGTTCGCGGGACGGCTGGCAGGACATGGCGGCTTTCACGGAACGGCAGCGTGATGGGGCCCTTCGGGAGCGGCTGGAGCGGGCGATACAAGGAAAAGGCGCCTTCTTCCGGTTCCGCGACATAGTCCGCAGTGAGAACCTGCTCGAACGGTGGTATGCCTTCTCTGCCGACCGCCAGATAGGCCGATCCCGTGAGTTCCTCGCGGACAATGGCATTCGCGTGGGTGGGCTAGGCGGGCCGGGTTCGATGAGCGCGGGAGATCCGGTGGACACGTCCCCTGATGGGCCCGTGTGAAGCCAGGCCCGGGAGCGCCAGGCCTGCTCCCGTGAGCGCAGGGCGGACACGTTGGATACTCCGCTGGGATGATCTTTTCCCGAGGTTGTTTCGCCGGGGCAACGGATTTCGTAGAGTGGGGAGGCTAATACTGTCAGCGCCTGCTGCTAGAACTTTTCTTACCTCATTCACGCACTCTCCTTAAGGATCCGTGGGCATGCTTGTCACCCTTATACGGCGCTACTCCAAGCCGTATTTGCCGCAGATAGTGGCCGTCCTCATATTCCAGTTGGCGTCCACCATTGCCACGCTCTACCTTCCCAGCCTCAACGCCAAAATCATTGACGAGGGAGTTTCCCGCGGCGATACCGACTTCATCTGGCGAACCGGCGCGCTCATGCTCGCCGTCGCCCTCGCACAGGTACTCACCGCCATCGCGGCGGTCTACTTTGGTGCACGAACGGCCATGGCCATTGGCCGCGACCTGCGCCGCAGCGTCTTCCGCCAGGTCAGCAGCTTCTCTGCCCAGGACGTCAACAAGTTTGGCGCCCCAACCCTGATCACGCGCGGTACCAACGATGTCCAGCAAGTCCAGATGCTCGTGCTGATGGGCCTGAACTTCATGGTTTCCACGCCGATCATGTGCGTGGGCGGCATTATCATGGCAGTCCGTGAAGACCTCAGCCTTTCGTGGCTTGTCTGGGTCTCGGTTCCTGTCCTGGTGGCCGTGGTCGGCTACCTCGTAGTCCGGCTCATGCCCTTGTTCCGTTCCATGCAGGCCAAGATCGATGCCATCAATGGCGTCCTGCGGGAGCAGATCATTGGCATCCGTGTGGTCCGGGCTTTCGTCCGCGAACCGTACGAGGCCAAGCGCTTCGGAGCCGCCAACCAAGACCTCACTGCAGTGTCCGTGAAAATCGGCAACCTGTTCGTCCTGATGTTCCCGGCCATCGGCATGATCCTGCACCTGTCCACGGCGGCGGTGCTTTGGTTCGGTGGCCAGCGCGTCGACTCGGGCGACATGCAGGTGGGAGCCCTGACCGCGTTCCTGCAGTACCTCCTGCAGATTCTGATCGCCGTCATGATGGGCACCTTCATGGCCATGATGATTCCCCGCGCTTCGGTGTGTGCGGACCGCATCGGCGAGGTGCTCGACGTCGAACCTTCCATCCACAACCCCGCCAACCCCGTGGTTCCGGCCCAGAAGACGGGCCGCGTCGAGTTCCGAGACGTCACCTTCAAGTACCCGGGAGCCGAGGCGCCGGTGCTGAGCAACATTTCCTTCACCGCGGAGCCGGGCAAGACGCTCGCCATCATCGGTTCCACCGGCGCAGGCAAGACCACCCTGGTTTCGCTCCTGCCGCGGCTCTACGACGTCGCCTCCGGTGACGTCCTGCTCGACGGCGTTCCTGTCACCCAGTTGGACGCGTCGGAGATCAGCAGCCGGGTAGCCGCGGTCCCGCAGAAGCCATATCTGTTCTCCGGAACCATCGAGCACAACCTTCGCTTCGGCAAGACTGAAGCCACGGACGAAGAACTCTGGGACGCGCTGGAAACGGCGCAGGCCAAGGGATTCGTGGAGGAGAAGTCCGCGGGCCTCAACCGTCGCATTGCCCAGGGCGGCACCAACGTCTCCGGCGGCCAGCGCCAACGTCTCTGTATCGCCCGCGCCCTGGTGACCAAGCCAAACGTGTATGTTTTCGATGACTCGTTCTCGGCACTGGATGTCGCCACGGATGCGCGGCTGCGCAAGGCACTGAAGGCCAAGACGCGCGACGCCACGGTGATCATTGTTGCCCAGCGCGTTTCCACCATCCAGGACGCAGACGAAATCCTGGTTCTGGACAATGGCCGCATCGTTGACCGCGGAACCCACGACGAACTCCTGGAAACCTCACCCACCTACCAGGAAATCGTTGAATCCCAGCTGAGCGTGGAGGAAGTGGCATGAGCGAGCAGAACCAGCAAAAGAAGCGCGGCTGGGCTGCCAAGGCAGAAGCCGCGAAGGCCGCAAAAGCAGAGGCTGCGGCGAACGTAGCTACCGAGGCCCTTGACGACGAGGATTTTGTCGAAGAGGAGTATGTCCCCTCTGAGGCCGACGGCGGCATGTTCGGCGATATGCCGGCCAAGAAGGCAAAGGCCTTCCTGCCCTCGGCCAAGCGACTGATGGGCCTGCTCAAGCCAGAGCGCGCCGGGGTCATCATCGTGATCGGCCTGGTGGTTGTTTCAGTAGTCCTCAACGTGATCGCGCCGAAGGTCCTCGGCAGCGCCATGGACGTCATCTTCGGTGGCGTCATTGGCAAGCAACTCCCGCCGGGTGTGACTCCGGAGCAATTCGCGGATCTCATGCGCCAGCAGGGCCAGGAAAACTTCGCGGACATGGTTTCCAAGATGACCCTGACCAACGGCATCGACTTCCAGAAGCTGACGTTCCTGATTTCGATCGTCCTGTTGATGTACTTCGTGGCCAACATCTTCCTGTGGGCGCAGGGGTGGTTGCTGAACCGGATCGTCATGCGCGTCATCAAGAACCTGCGTGACGAAGTCCAGGCCAAACTCAACCGTCTTCCGCTGAACTACTTCGACACCCGCCAGCGTGGCGACATCCTGTCGCGCGTCACCAACGACGTCGACAACGTTCAGCAAGGGCTCCAGCAGGCGTTCGCGCAGCTCGTCAGCTCTGTCCTGACTGTGCTGGGCATCATCGTCATGATGTTCATCGTGTCCTGGGAGCTTGCGCTGATTGCCTTGATCGCGCTGCCGCTTTCCGGTGTCATGGCCGGCGTCATCGGTGCCAGGAGCCAGAAGCTTTTCGCCGCGCAGTGGAAGAACACCGGCGCCCTTAACGGCCAGATCGAAGAGTCCTTCTCCGGCCATGACCTAGTGAAGGTCTTCGGCCGGGACGCCGACATGCTGGTCCGCTTCGATGAAAAGAACGAGGAACTGTACAAGGCATCCTTCGGGGCTCAGTTCGTTTCCGGCATCATCTTCCCGGCGATGAACTTCGTCTCCTACCTGGCCTACGTCGGCATCGCCGTTGTTGGCGGTCTGCGTGTTGCCTCGGGCTCGATGAGCCTCGGCGATGCCACGGCGTTCATCCAGTACTCGCGCGAATTCACCCAGCCCCTGGGCCAGATCGCCGGCATGGCCAACATGCTGCAATCCGGCGTGGCCTCTGCGGAACGCGTCTTCGAGTTCCTGGATGCCGACGAGGAAGTCCAGGAAACCGGCACCAAGCACCTGCCGGCCAAGACTGACGGACACGTCGAGTTCGATCACGTCTCGTTCAGCTACGTCGAGGACAAGCCGCTGATCGAGGACCTCTCCTTCAGTGCGGAGCCTGGCCACACGGTCGCTATCGTGGGGCCAACCGGCGCGGGCAAGACCACCTTGGTGAACCTCGTGATGCGCTTCTACGAGCTCAACGCCGGCCGAATCACGCTCGACGGCGTGGACATCAAGGACCTCAGCCGGGCCGAACTCCGCTCCAAGGTGGGCATGGTGCTGCAGGATGCGTGGCTCTTCGGAGGCACCATTTACGACAACATCAAGTACGGCAACCTGGACGCCACGGAAGAACAGGTCATGGAGGCCGCCAAGGCCACCTACGTGGACCGGTTTGTCCGTGCACTCCCGGACGGGTACCAGACGATCATCGATGAGGAAGGAAACAACGTCAGCGCCGGTGAGAAGCAGCTCATCACCATCGCTCGCGCATTCGTTTCCGATCCTTCGTTGCTGATCCTCGACGAAGCCACCAGCTCCGTGGACACCCGTACCGAACTGTTGCTGCAGAAGGCCATGGCTGCCCTCCGTACGGACCGCACCAGCTTCGTGATCGCCCACCGCCTCTCCACAATTCGCGATGCCGACACCATCCTGGTGATGGAGAACGGCCAGATCGTGGAGCAGGGCAACCACACCCAGTTGCTGGCACTCCAAGGCGCCTACTACCGCCTGTACATGTCGCAGTTCGCTGGTGAGGATGCCGGGGAATCCGCGGTGGACGACTCGACGGCGGTGCACTCCTGAGCATCGACGCACCCCAGCGCATTGAGGTCCTGGTACCTATGCGCTGGGGTGACATGGATGCCTATGGCCACATCAACAACGTTCAGATCGTGCGCATGTTGGAGGAAGCACGTATCGCTGCGTTTGGCCCTCCGGCCGGAGCAGGATTGCCTGGCACGGAGCCACCTGCCGCATTGTTCAATGATGTTGGCGAGGGCGTCATGACCCTCGTTGTGGAGCACAAAGTCCGGTATGTGCGAACCCTTGACTACCGCAACATCCCCGCCGTCGTTGAGATTTGGGTGGGCGCCATCAAGGGTGCCAGCTTCGACCTCCACTACGTCATCAAGGATCCGGTGACCCGGGAAGACTGCGTCAAGGCAAGCACCCACCTTGCTTTCGTTGCCGAGGAAACGGGACGGGTTTTGCGCCTCACTCCGGAGCAGAAGGAAAAGCTCGTCGCATACCAGGCCTGAGCGCCACCATTTGTCTGCACGTACGGCCTCTGGGAAGTGCTTCCCGGAGGCCGTACGTGTGCCCCGAACCCCTGCCCAGTAGAGTTTCACCATGGACCTCGAGATCGCCGTAACGAGCGCTGCGGGCGCCGGAACCTCTGCTGCGGAGGGTGCCAACAGGATCGAACTCTGCGGTGCTTTGGAGCTCGGCGGCATCACACCCAGCCAAGGCCTCCTTGAAGCGAGCATGGAGCACGTTGACGGCCGCTTGGGCATCCACGCCCTGGTCCGGTGCCGCCCCGGCGACTTCCACTATTCGGCCTCGGATGTGGACACGATGGTTCACGAGATCCGCCATGTGCTGGCGCTGGGAGCCGATGGGGTGGTGGTGGGAGCCCTGACCCATGACGGCGAAGTGGATGTGCCGGTCATTCGGCGGCTCGTGGACAGTGCCAGGCAGACCCGTCCGGATGCGCACGTGACGTTCCATCGTGCCATCGATCAGTCTCAGGACCCCCTGCGGGCGCTTGAACAACTTCTGGAGCTCGGTTTCACCCGCGTCCTCACCTCCGGCCACGAAGCAACAGCCGGAGCAGGCCTGGCCACGCTGTCCCGGCTGGTTGAGCGCTCAGCCGGGAAGATCCAGATCATGGCCGGGGGAGGACTGAAGCTCTCCGACATCCCGGCCATGCACGCCGCAGGGCTCTCCGCTGTTCATCTGTCCGCCAAGAGGACTGTGTCCACAGTTGCCGATCAGACGGTTTCCCTCGGCAGCCAGGACGGCGAAGACCCCACGGCGTATACGGTGACTGACCGTGAGACTGTTCGCGCAGCGAGGGCTGCGGTGAATGCTGTGAATCTGCGGTCGAGGATCTAACGATTCCTTCTGGCGGTGGACTGAAGTCTGGCAACTCTGCTAGCCTAACAAGGCGGACCTGCCCCACACACGTGGATCGGCGGGTCTTGCTGTTTAACGACTAGATAGCCCGCGGCGCCTCTTCATGGTCTTTCGCGGACAGAAATCGGTTGTACCATTCCCACCCAAATTCGTTGCCGGAGTGACGGTTTAGGTGAGTGAATGCTGAATAGGCAACCAAATCGGCCATCTGGATCCACTGGGATCGTCTTGAATCGTGAAACATCGGGTCCTCAATGACATGCCGACTTGTGAGCGGAAGACGTCTGTGCGCGTCGACGTAGCTCGGGTCTGTACCATTTCCGTCCATGCTGACAAAAGCATAGGTCCCGGTTTCCAAATGATGGGCGTTCCACATCTCAAGGAGTTGCTGATAGACAGCTCCGCGTTCCTGAAAGTAGGCGCGCCCCTGGCTGCGGTCCGACGATAGACGGCTCCTACGCTTACGTCATTGCACTGTTGAAGTGTGCGGAGACACTCGATTGCGACGGTCCGGCCTAGGGTCTTGTTTTCGTTCCCTGACTGCGTGGAGATCCGGGATCTTCCATTCACAAACTTAGTGGCATGGAGTTCCTGAGATGGCGGAACCAGGTGCTGACGGTATAGAACCTTGCGCAAATCCAAGAGGGTCTGCAAAGCGTTCCGCCAACGCACGGGATTGCATTCAATCCACCCGTACACGATAAGTCCAGACTCGACTGAGCCGGAATCGTCTACGTACAGCATGCGTGTGAGTGTCATACTCATGCACTTTCTGGGATTAGTCGGACACAGGTGTGGGTGGCAGGTACGGCTTGTTCGCTTTGTACGTGTGGGCACACCGTGGGAAGTGACGGTCCGCAGACCAGATTTATCCACTGACAGAACTGCTCAATCCCACTCATCGCGTATCGCAATACCCTTTACAGTCTCCGAGAAATGCCGCGATGATGTAAGGATTCACCAGCTCGGTGAATCCGCCCCGAAAGCTACCCTCAGGAGCCTCAGCGATGCCGCTGCCCGAGCCGCTCACACCGGCCATCACACGTTCTGCCCACCCCGGAACAACCACCCAAAACACACGATCCGGCCGCGCCGGACAAGAGCCACCAAGCGAGCAGCCCCAAGAAACAAAAGCCGCCACAGGACACCCTGACGTCGAGTGTCGAATCGGAACATGGGACAAACTCCTTTACGGCAACCATCGCTTCGTTGTGGAGGTGCCGCACGATGGCCTGGGCAAGAACAGGCGTGTGACCATTCCGTGGCGTCGGCAAGACCAGGACCCCGCCGGCGTCGAAGTCATCGTCGTCTCTGACGCATCCGGCGGGAGAACCGCGAACGTCATCGTCGAGGAAGCCACACAGGAGTCCGGCGCGCTGATTTTCGAGGCCATCGACGGCCCCGGAACCTACTTCATCTACTACCTGCCGTACGCGATGCTGGGCAAGGCCCACTATCCGCAGGCGCAGTACCTCCCGCGCAGGCCGGCTGCGGAACCGGCGTGGGCTGCCGCCGTCGTGGACTCGCCGTGGGCGAGCGAGCAAGGACAGCCGCCCGGCGCGCGGGTTCTCCGCTATGAGGCGGCCAGCGAGCGCGACTCGTTCGCACCCATGAACTTCACTGCAACGTCAGCGGAACTGGACCGACTTCACGCCGATCACCCCGGCGAGACATTCCTCCTGTTTCCCGAGGACCGGCTCAATCCCATCTCCTTGCGGGAGACGTTGCCGGCGCATTGGGCCATCAACGGCCCGGCGGGCGGATTCCGCGGAACAGCAGAGCCGGGCGAGGACTACGTGGTCCAAGTCGGTGTGTACGCCCTGCAAGACCTCAGCGACGTCACGGTTGAGGTAGCCAACGGCCATTGCATCAACACGCAAGGAACGGACCGTCTGGGCAAGCCCCTGCGGAAGACCTTGAGCATCAGCGCGGGCACGGTGCAGGCTCTCTACGTGGTGCTTCCGGTTCCGGCCCACGCAGCGCGGACCAAGGTCACGGCGGATATCACGGTCCGAACGGGCGACGGCGCAACCCAAGGGGTGAACTTGGTGCTGGACGTCAAAGAGCCATCTGAGGCAAGCAACGATCCACGTTTGCTCCGGCGGCTTGCCTGGCTCGACTCAACCATCGCCCAGGACGCCGAACTCGTGGCGCCCTTCACTGCGGTCACCGTCGATGAACACGGCAACACTCTCGGCATCCTGGGCCGCATGGTGCAATTGGCCGACTCAGGCCTGCCGGAGCAGGTGACGTCCACGTTCACCGCAGCCGTGACCGGAACTGACGGTCCCGCCGTCGGGCTTTTCAACCAGCCGATGAGGTTCCAGATGGAAAACACGGACTGGACCTACGGCCCGATCGACTACACAGTGGAAGGCCCGGGGAGGGTCGCGTGGACGTGCCAGTGGGCCGGCCACGCCAAGGGAAACACGGTGTCGACGCTGGAGTTGAAGGGCGTGCTCGACGCCGATGGGGCAGTTTCGTACTCGCTGCGGCTCACGCCGTTGAAGACGGTGGACGTGCCCGACGTCGGGCTGCACCTGGGGTTCGAGGAGGCTGCGGTTCCGCTCGCCATGGGTTTGGGCGTCCCGGGTGGTCGGCGACCCACGGAACTCAATTGGTCGTGGGACGTTGCGTTGAAGAACCAGGATTCGCTGTGGCTTGGCGGCGTCAACGCGGGCATTCAATTGGCCCTCCGGGATTCGAACTACGAGCGGCCGCTGAACACGAACTTCTACCTCGAGAAGCCGCTGCGGGAGCCCAGTTCCTGGGGAACCGGGGGAGTGACGCTCCGAACAGCAGACGAGGCCGTGACCCTGAAGGCCTCTAGCGGTCCCCGTACCCTGCACGCCGGGCAAACCCTGGACTTCGACTTCCTCCTGCTCCTGACTCCGTTCAAACCGATCGAACCCGGCAAGCACTTGTCCAAGAGGTACTTCCACGAGCCGGCAGACCCGGTGCTGATAAAGGGGGCGGGTGCCACCGTGGTGAACATCCACCATGCCACCGCTCCGGGCCCGTACATCAACGATCCCCTCCTGACCGAAAGTACCCTGCGCAGCTACATTGCCGCATGCCACCAGCACGGCCTCAAAGCCAAGATCTACAACACCGTCCGCGAGCTGACGTTCCACAGCCCCGAGTTGTTGCCGATGCTCCAGCTGGACCATGAGGTCTTCAGCGACGGACCAGGCAAAGGCCACATCTGGCTGCAGGAGCACGCCGGATGCGGGTATGTGTCCGCATGGTTCGCTCCGAACGTGGAGGACATCGCAGTTGTCACCACGGGTGGCTCGCGGTTGGAGAACTTCTACGTCCGTAGCCTTGCCGAATTGTCCAAGGGCGGGGATGGCATCGACGGGATCTACCTGGATGACATCGCCTATGACCGGCACGCGATGCTGCGGGTGCGGAAGGTGCTGGAGCGGGGCTGCCGGGACCGGGGAGTGGATGGCCCGGAGATCGACCTGCATTCGGCCAACCAGTTCACTGCCCATGACGGGTACGCGTCCTCCGCCAACTTGTACATGGAGCAGTTGCCCTATGTGGACAGGCTCTGGCTCGGTGAGTACTTCGACTATGAAGGAACCGACCCCGACTACTGGTTGGTGGAGCTTTCCGGCATACCGTTCGGCCTCATGGGCGAGATGCTGGAAGGCGGCGGCAATCCTTGGCGCGGCATGGTGTTCGGCATGACCGGACGGGCCCCGAGGGTGGACAACCGCCCGTTGTGGGATATCTGGGGCCGGACCGACCTTGAGCACATGGAAATGGTGGGCCATTGGGACCCGAAGGCCCCAGTGCGGACAAGCCATCCGGACATCCTTGCCACCACCTGGTTGAAGGATGACAGGGCAGTGGTGGCGCTGGCTTCCTGGGCCGAGGAGACTGTGGACGTGCAGTTGATTTTCGACGCCGGACTTGCCCACCTTGCGTCCGCAGCCGTGGAAGCGCCGGTCATTGACGGCTTCCAATCCGCCGCCAGCCACCAGCCCGGCGCCACCATCACCGTTGAGCCGAACCGCGGGCTCCTCCTCACGATTGGATACTGACGTGGCAACACCATCCAACCTCACAGTGACCACCCTGACTCTGACCATGGCCGACCTGGGCTCGCTGAACCCCTTGCCTGTGGTGGCGTCTGAACTGGACCAGCCGTACACCGTGGGCGAGGGCATCCCCGAGGAACTGCAGGCGTCCGCCAGATACGGCCTGGTGCCCACCGTGTATCCGTACCTCATGCAGGACGGCTATAGCCGGGAGGCGGCACCCCAAGAGCTGCCCGCCGTCGTGCTTGAAAACAGCAAGCTGCGCGCCACGGTGCTGCCGTCGCTGGGCGGCAGGATCTGGGAGTTGTTCGACAAGGCCACCGGCAAGCAACTGCTGCACACGCATGGGTCGCCGCAGCTTGCCAACATTGCGTTGCGCAAGGCATGGTTTGCGGGCGGTCTGGAGTGGAACATCGGCACACGCGGCCATTCGCCTACCAGCTGCGATCCGCTCCACACAGCGATCGTCCACACGCCGGACGGCAAGCACGTCCTGCGTATGTGGGAGTTCGAACGGCTCCGTGAAGTGGTGTTCCAAGTGGACATCTGGCTGCCGGAGGATTCGGCGGTATTGTTCGCCGCCGTCCGGATCCGGAACCCCAATGACCACGACGTTCCCATGTATTGGTGGAGCAACGCCGCGATCCCGGAGACGGCAAGGACCCGCGTGATCGCGCCCGCCGACGAGGCTTTCGGCAGCGACTACGCCACTGACATCACCCGCGTCCGGCCCACGGCGCACGAAGGCTACGACGGCACGTGGCTGGTCAACAGCCCGCACGCGGCCGACTTCTTCTTCGACATCGATCCGGCCGAGCGCCGTTGGGTGGTGGCGGCTGACAACGACGGCGACGGGCTGGCGATGCTCTCCACAGGCCTCTTGCGGGGGAAGAAGCTTTTCGTCTGGGGCCAAGGGCAGGGCGGCAAACGGTGGCAGGAGTGGCTGAGCCCGGGTGCGGGGCCCTACGCGGAAATCCAAGCCGGCCTGGCACAGACCCAGTTCGAACACCTGGTGATGCCGGCCGGTGCCGTGTGGTCTTGGGTTGAGGCCTACGGCAATGGTCACCTTGACCCGGGCATTTCGCACGGCCAAGACTGGGACGCAGCCGTGGAGCACGCTGGCCAGCGGCTGGAGACCCTGCTGCCGCACGAGGACCTGGAGGCGATGCTTCCCGCCGCGGTCAGCAATGCCGACGTTCCGCCGTCGAAAATGCTGCTGACCGGCAGCGGCTGGGGAGTGTTGGAACGCGCCCGGCGGCGTCATTCGGGGCGGCAATGGGTTGACGAAAGCGGAACTCCGTTCGTCAGTGAGAGCGTCACGGCCGACCACGAACCGTGGCTCGGGCTGCTGAAGGGACAACCGTTCGACGGCGCACCCTCCTTTGTTGCCGGCACCGACTGGGAAGAGGTGCTTGAGGCGGCAGAGAATCCTGAGGCTGGATTCCATCTGGCCACCATGCGGCATGCCCGGCAGGACCTGGCGGCCGCCAAGGATTGGTACAAGCGGACGCTTGCTGCCGAGGGCGTCCACAGGCGCACCAAAGCCCTGGCGCACCGGGGTTTGGGCTTGGCTTTGCTCGCGGAGGGAAAGGACGAGGAAGGTCTCGCCGAGCTGCGGAACGGTGTTGAAACGGACTCAACTGCTGCCGCACTGCTCGTCGAAGCCGTGACCCTGAGCATCCGGCACGGTGATCCCACCATGGCGCTGGATTTGGCGGAGTCGGCACCCAAGGACGGAGCCGCCGTCGGACGTTTGACGTTTCTCAGGGCGCTCGCGCTCGCCCGCGGAGGGCACGGAGCCGAGGCCGCGGCGATCCTCCGCGAGGGCGTTGAGATCCCGGATTTGCGGGAAGGCGAGGACGCCATTGCAGAGCTGTGGGAGGAGGTGTGCCCTGGCGAGGCGGTACCGGCGGCCTACCAGTTTGGGATGCATTAAAAGCTGAACAAAGCCTGTGGAAATCCAGATGCCGACTTAAAGCAAACAAGGTAAGTTGGCATGGTGACCCCCTCCGTGATGCCTGCCATTGACCGCGCCCCCGGAATCTCCAAGGAGATCGAGGACGCGGCGTGGTATGTGCTCAGTCCGGCCCTCCACGGCAAGCCGTCGGCCCTGGATGGGAGGACGCTGACGTGGACGGCGGACGCAGCGCGCGAGCTGCTGGAACGGCTGGAACGGGGCGTGGCGGATTCCAAGGCGCCCATGATGACCAACCTTCGGCAGAACCTCGAGGGTGCCTCGCGCGAGGCCAAGCTGCTGGCCGTTGAACTGCTGTTCCTGCAATCGCTTCCGCTGGCCCACGAGGTCAAGTCGCTCCGGGTCAAGCGCGCCCGCGTTGCCGAGGCTGCCTCGTGGGTTGAGCCGGCAGTTGAGTTGCCGGAAGAGCTCTACGAAGGCATGACGGACCACGGCGTGATCCGGGACCGCACGGCGGAATTCAACTGGACCATTTGGGACCACCTGGGTTGGCTGTGCCGCTTCGTGGAGCACGTGGACAGCCAAAGCACGGCAACCATCGGCGAAGCCTTATCCAGCCCCTTGAAGTTCCACGAGTTGGCGGTCGGAACGCCGGAGGACCAGCCCGCCCTCCGCCGCAGCATCGAGTACTTGGTATGGCCCAGCTACTTCGAACCTGTGGTGGCCGATGTGGAGCGGCGGGAAATCCGTGACGCGTTCGCCTCATTGGTGGGCGGCGCCAACGGCGATACCGAGGAAGACATCACCGCGGATATCCACCGGATCCGGCTCCACCTGGATGAGCAGGCGGGCCAGCGGATTGACTGGTACGCGCGCCAATTGGTGAGCCAGTGGCGGAAGGTGGGAGATCCCGGCCGCCGGTCCTGGCTGCTGCGTACCCATCATGACAATGCCGATCTGCTGGCCGGATGGCTGGGCGAGGAGAAGGCCACGCTGGACGTAGAGCACTTGCGTCCGCTGGCCGCAGGAGTCACCGCGGGCGTGGTCCAGCATGCCGTGGACGAGGATTGCAAGCACCTGGGCTACGTGGAGCGCGAGGACACCAAGACCGCTGTCTTCGCCTTCCTCACGGTCATGAAGCCCGGAGACCTCACGCTGTACCAGAACGGTGGACGCGTGCGCGTCGGTGTGGTCCTCGGTGAGCCCGATGAAGATAACCGCCGTATCCGCCGCAAGGTGCGCTGGTTCGACGACAGCTATGCCATCACCGAGCTGCCCCGCCACGCACAGCGTCAGCTGTCCACGCCGGGCATCATCGTTGACGTGACCCGGGTCATCCAGGCGCTGCAGGAACTGCTCCCGGTGGAAGCCGAAACCGATGGCGAGGATGAAGCGCCGCCCACTGTCGCCGTCGAGATTGTCCAGCAAGGATTCCGCCCCCTGACGGAAGAGTTCGCGGCCTCGCTGCACATGGACCTTGAACCGCTCAAGGAAATCGCCGAACTCCTTGAGGAGAACCGGCAGCTGGTCCTCTATGGGCCGCCCGGAACCGGCAAGACCTACCTTGCCAAGCACCTCGCCGCCGAGCTCGCGGGAGACAGCACGGACGAACGCGTGAAGCTGGTCCAGTTCCATCCCTCATACGCCTACGAGGATTTCTTCGAGGGCTACCGTCCGGACAAGACCGACGACGGCCAAGTCTCGTTCAAGCTCGTCGCCGGACCGCTGCGCAGGCTCGCCGAGGAAGCTGCCAAGCCCGAAAACGCGCACAAGCCGTACTTCCTGATCATCGATGAAATGAACCGCGCCAACTTGGCCAAGGTCTTCGGTGAGCTGTACTTCCTGCTCGAATACCGGGATGACCGCATCTACCTGCAGTACAGTCCCAACGAGCCCTTCAGCCTGCCGGACAACCTGTTCATCATCGGCACCATGAACACCGCTGACCGCTCCATCGCCATGATGGACGCCGCCATCCGCCGCCGCTTTGCGTTCATTGAGCTCCACCCCAACGTAGAGCCGGTGCGCGGATCGCTGCGACGCTTCCTCGAAGCCCGGGGACTGGATACCCTCAACGCGGACCTCCTGGACGCCCTCAACGCGGCCATCGACGATTGGGACCGGGACCTCATGATCGGTCCGTCGTATTTCATGAAGAACGCCGCCCAGAACCCGACGGGCCTGCGCCGGATCTGGAAGTACGAGCTCATGCCTCTCCTGGAGGAGCACTACCACGGCCAGCTGAACCGTGCGCAGTTGGAAGAACGCTTCGGCCTGGACCAGTTGCTGGGACGACTTGCGGCCCGCTAAGGCCATCCCGCCCCGCCCGGGGCGGCCGCCTTCCAACGCCGGTCCGTCGACGCCGGGCCGGGCGGCCGGAAAGACTGCCGGCACACGCCACATCGTCATGGACGAGCTCTCCCGCGGCGTGGTGGACAAACTCGACCCCGAGTCCGCGGCGTTTATCAATGCCAGTGGACTGGCCAAGACTTCCCCTATGGGCATGGGCCTCTACCGGATCGAACCGGCAGGCAAGGTCGGCTCCTTGCGGACGGCAACTGTGCAGCTCGAGGTGCGGCCGAAGGACCGCCTGGGCCTGAACCGGCTCCTGTTCCTACTGAGCTACGCGGGCGACCAGGGCTTCGGCAACCATTCCGTGGAAGCCGTGGAACACCCGGATTTGTGGAGCGCGCTCGCCGAGTCCCTGGCACAGTTGGCCGACCGTGCGCTCAGCCGGGGGGTCCTCCAGGGATACCTCACCGTGGACGAGTCACTACGGACCGTGAAGGGCCGAATCCGGATCTCGGACCAGATCTCGCGTCGCCCGGGCATGTTGGTGCCGCTGGAAGTGTCCTATGACGAGTTCACCGAGGACATTGCCGAGAACCGGATCCTCCGCGCTGCCCTGGAGCGCATGGGGAAGGTTCCCGGCGTCCGCGCGGATGTCTTGAGCCGCCTGCGGCAGCTCAAGGGAAAGTTCGACGCCGTTACCCGCCTTCAGTCCGGGGCGCCCCTGCCGCAGTGGAAAGCAAGCAGGATGAACCTGAGATACCACGCTGTGCTGCGCCTGGCGGAGGTGATCCTGCGCAACGCTTCCGCCGAGGCCGGCGAGGGCAAGCAACAAACGGCGTCCTTCGTGGTGGACATGGCCGAGGTGTTCGAGAACTTCGTGGGCACCGCCCTGCGCCAGGCCATGAGCGCCCACCCGGGAGAAATGCGCCTGCAATACGGAGCCTTGCTCAACGAGGCCGTCCGGGACACGGATCGCTTGACTGTCAGACCGGATGCCGCGCATTTCCTTGGCGGGCGTCCCGTAGTGGTGTACGACTCCAAGTACACTGCGGCGGGGGATGCGGGTGCCTCGCTCAACGCCGACCACTACCAATTGCTGGCGTACTGCACCGCACTGCGGGTTCCCACGGCGTGGCTCGTGTATGCCGGGCAAGGGGAGATGAAGCTGCGGCGGATACTCAATACGGACATCGACATCGTGGAATACCCCCTGGACCTGTCCTTGCCGCCGCAGGACATCCTGGCCGCCGTCAGGGACTTGGCCGAGCAATCCTGGGGCGAAGTGGTACGGCAGGCCGTGGCGGGCCGCGGAACCGAAGACTAGCCTGAGAAGTACACGTTCGGCGGATGGAGGCATGATGGCCCGTAAGAAAACTTGGCGCGATATGAGCACAGGCCAACGCGTCATGGTGATGATCAGTGGTGCGGTGAACCTGGCGTTGTTGATCGCCGCGCAGCGGAGTCTGGCCAGGACACCGGAGGAGCAAATCCGGGGCAATAAGGTCGTCTGGCGTGCTGCGTCGTTCATCAACTTCTTTGGTCCCGTGAGCTACTTCCTCTTTGGCCGCCGTCGTGATGCCGGCGTGGTGACCACCAAACGCTAGGAGCGGCTACGCCGGAACTTTGACGGTAAACGTAGTTCCGCGACCCGGTTCGCTTTCCAGTTCGATGGTTCCCCCGTGGGCTTCCACGATTGCCTTGCTGATGGGAAGCCCCAGGCCCACGCCCGGGATGGCGCTGTTGCGGACACCGCCGGCCCGGAAGAACTTGGTGAACACTTCGGACTGCTCTTCTTCGGTCATGCCCATGCCCGTGTCCGAAACCCGGCAGAAGACGTAATCCGCGTCCTCCCACGCCGCCACCACCACATCGCCGCCGTCGGGGGAGTACTTGATGGCGTTCGAGACGAGGTTATCCAGCACCTGGGACATCCGGGAGGAATCCACCCGTGCTTCCAGTGCGGACGGTACGTCGATGGACAACCGGATGCCCGCCTTCGCGGCGCGGGGTTCGGCCGAGGTGACGCTGCTGCGTACCAGTTCCACCACGTCGACGGCGTGGGGCTGGATGGCGATCTGGCCGGACCGCACGGACAGCAGGTCGGAGACCAAGGTGAGCAGTCGTTCGGCGTTGCGGCGCACGATGTCCAGCTGCATCCGGTACTTCGGATCGAGGCCGTGGGGATCGTCCAGGATCAGTTCCACGTAGCCGAGGATGGACGTCAACGGCGTGCGGAATTCGTGGGACACGTTGGCCACGAAGTCGTCCTTGGCCGCCAAGGCGTTGACCAGTTCGGTGACGTCGTTGAACACCACCACCGAGCCCGCGAATTTTCCGGCGTCGTCCACCATTGGCCTGGCGCTCGCGGTGAAGGCGCGCTGATCCGGCCCACTGCCAAGCCACACGAGCTGGTCCGTGAAGCGTTCGCCCAGGACGGCGCGGCGCACGGGACGCCGGTCGGCCGGCAAGGGCGTGCTGCGGTCCGTGTCGAAGACCAGCAGTTCGGATTCGTTGGGGTCGGGGTTGCCCGGCGGCGTTGCCAGGCTGTGGCTTTGGCGCTGGCGCCGGTTCATGAGAATGTCATGGCCGTCTCCGTCGACGGCTACGACGCCGAGCGGGAGGGCCTCCATGACGGTGTTGAGGAGCCGTTCCTGCTTGGTACTTGCCTCCAGCGCCTGTTTGAGTGCCTCGTCCTTTTCCTCCATGGCCCGTTGCTGCCGCATCATGCTCAGTGTAAGGACGCTGACGGAGACGCCGATTCCCACAATCAGGATGGGGAACAGGAGAGGTTTTGTGAGGCTCTGCTCGGTGACGGCGCCACGAAGAAAGAGCGGCACCCACACGATGCCTAGAGGCCCAATAAAGGAAAGGGCGATAGCCAGGCGGGGGTACAAACCTGAGGCACAAAGCCAGATGACCGGCAGGACCACCAGGACGCTGAGGCCTGTGAGGGCTTCCTGCCCTCCTTCGCGGCCGAAGGCGATGGAGACCATGTCCAGGATGGGGATGGCCAGGAAAGTCGGGAACGGCAGGCGGTGCCACGGTACAAGGATGCAGAACGCCAGCAGGAGTGCCTGGCTGAGCAGGAAGATCAGGAAGAGCGGATTTTCCAAGGTGTCCGGGAAGAACAGCCACACGAGGATGGCCGAAAGGCAGACACAAACGGACAACGGCAGCTGGCTCAGTACAACGCGCATGCGCAGTGTGTGCTCGTGGAAAGAGCGTCGAAAGACGAGCAGTTTCTTCTTCCCGCCGAGGTCCCAGATGCTCGGGTTGGTCATGGCGCAACCCGCGGGGAGGTGGAAGAAAGTCTGTTCATGAGATCAGCCTAACCATAATGGTTATACTTCGAAGGGTTATCTAGGGGGCTGAGGGGCAGCGATGAGTGAAGTGCGTGTGGGGCTGGTTATCGAGGACGACCAGGATATTCGGGAATTGGTGCGGGTGGTTCTTTCCCAGGCCGGGTTTGACGTCCATGTAGCCTCCACTGGCTCGGCCGGTGTTTCCTCCGCACGCGAACTCAACCCTGACGTCATTACGTTGGATCTCGGACTTCCCGACATTGACGGTTTCGAAGTCGCCCGCCAGATCCGCAAGACGTCGGATGCCTACATCATCATGCTCACTGCCCGCGCCGAGGAGCTTGATACCCTGATGGGCCTTGAGGCCGGTGGCGACGATTACCTCACCAAGCCGTTCCGGCCCCGCGAATTGCGCGCACGGGTGGAGGCCATGATGCGGAGGCCGCGTTCGTCGTCGGACTCCAAGGCCGCTGCCGAAGAGGCGGATCCCGAGGTGAGCCACAACGGACTGGCTGTTTCCGCAGGGTCCCGGACCGCCGTCCTGAACGGCACTGAGTTGAAGCTGACGCGCACGGAGTTCGACCTCCTGGTTGCCTTGCTGGAGACCGGCAGGATCGTGCGGACCAAGGCAGACCTTGCCCGTCGCCTCCGCAACGAGCCGTACGACGTCGGCAGTTACGTCAGCGACGCCGACGAGCGCGCCGTCGAGGTCCACATGGGCAACCTGCGCAAGAAGTTGGGCGACAGCATCCAGAGCCCCCGCTGGCTGGAAACGGTCCGCGGCGTGGGCTACCGCCTGGCACCGGCATCCACGAACTAAGCCCACCCCTGGTAGAGACGGACTTGGGTGAGGGGCGGAGTTACGGGATGGTGGCGGGGGTTCGCTCCGGCTCCGCGGCGTTCACGGGGTGGTCTGTGTCCGGCCGGGAGCGGCCAGGGCCGTCGTCGAAGAATTCCGCGTTGGCCCTGACGTAGTCGGCCCATTCATCCGGGACATCCTCGGAGAAGTAGATTGCCTCCACGGGACACACAGGATCGCATGCCCCGCAATCCACGCATTCGGACGGGTGGATGTAGAGGGAACGCGCGCCCTCGTAAATGCAATCGACGGGGCACTCGTTGATGCAGGCCTTGTCTTTCACATCCACGCAGGGCTGCGCGATCACGTAGCTCATGGCCTGCTACACGCCCGTGTAGACGGTTTTGCCCCAGGTGAAGAAGTCCAGTGCCGAGCGTCCCTGCTCGCGGAACGTGTTGGTGGAGGAGTCCTTCACACCGCCGAACGGGACGTTGAGGTCCAGGCCTGCGGTGGGCCGGTTCACTTTGACAACACCAGCCTGCGCGCGTGCGGCGAAGTCCGTGGCGAGGGCCAGTGAATCCGTGCAGATGCCCGCGGTGAGTCCGTAGCGGGAGTGGTTGATGGCAGCCAGGCCGGCCTCGTAATCGGGCACTTCGAGCACAGCCAGCACGGGACCAAAGATCTCTTCGGTCACGGCGGCGTCGTCGAACGGCAGGTCGGTGAGCACCGCGGCCGGGAAGAAGAGCGCGCCGGTGGGGTCGCCGTCGTACTGTCCGTGCAGGAGCGTCGCCCCGCGTTCGACGGCGGTACGCACCGCTGCCTGGTCCTGCTCGAATTGCTGCCTGCTCACCACGGCACCCATCCGGGCTTCGGAGAGACCATCGCCAGGGGTGCACGTCGCGGCCTCTGCTACGAGGGCATCCAGGAATGCCGAACGGATCCCAGGGGTGACGTAGACACGCGACGTCGCCGTGCATGCCTGGCCGGTGAGTCCGAAAGCACCGGCCGCCACCACCTGGGCTGCCTTGCGCGGATCGGCGTCGTCCAGCACCAGGACGCCGTTCTTGCCGCCCATCTCGAGTTGCACGCGGGCACGCCGGGCATTGAGGATTTCCTGCAGCGCGAGGCCCACGTTGGTGGAACCGGTGAAGGACAGGCCCGCGATACGCGGATCGCGGGCCAGGGCGTCGCCAACAATGCGGCCCTTGCCGTGGACGACGTTGAACACGCCGGCGGGCAGTCCGGCGTCCTGCAGGGCACGGGCAAGGTGCGTTGCGGACAGGGGAGTGAGCTCCGCCGGCTTGATCACCACGGTGTTGCCGCTGATCAGCGCCGGGGCGGTCTTCCAGGCCGGGATGGCGATGGGGAAGTTCCACGGGGTGATGAGGCCAACCACGCCCAAGGGTTCGCGGCGGGTGGTGATGGTGGTGTCCGGGAGGCCGCTTGGCAGGACCTCGCCCGTTGCCGCCCAGCCGAGCGAGCCGAAGAAGCGAAGCACGTCGGAGGCCCGCTTGACCTCGCCCTTCGCCTCGGCCAGGGTCTTGCCTTCCTCGCGGACCAGGTCCTCGGCGATGGCAGCCTGGCGTTCGATCAGCAGGTTCCCGGCAGCGAGGAGGATGGCTCCGCGGGAAGGGGCCGGGAGGGAGGCCCACGCAGGCTGTGCGGCGGCGGCAGCGGTGATGGCCGAATCCACGTCCTCTACGGTGCCGCTGGGGGACAGGGCCGCGAGCTCGCCGGGACGGGCCGGATTCATCCGTTCGGTTCCGGCCTCGCCAAGCCATTGGCCGTTGATGAGGTGCTGGGCCGTGAGGGTGGTGACTGTGGTGTCGAAAGCTGTGGAAGTCATGAGGGTTCCTTAGAGAAGGGTTAGAGGCTGCGGATCAGTCCGCCGTCGCACCTGAGTGCGACTCCGGTGATGTACGACGCCGGGGCGCTGCACAGGAAGGCGGCTGCGGCACCGAATTCGGCGGGTTCTCCATACCGCCGGGCGGGGATGGTTTTCCGGGACTCGAGCTGGATGTCCTCGAGGGTGGTGCCGCGGCGTTTGGCGGCGGCCTGGTCCAGTTGGGTAACGCGATCCGTGGCGATCCGGCCTGGCAGGAGCAGGTTGACGGTGACATCGTCCAGGGCGACCTCTGCCGCGAGGGTCTTGAGGTAGCCGGCCAACGCTGCCCGCCCGGTGTTGGAGACCGCCAGGTTGGGCAGCGGAGCCGTGACACCGCTGGAGCCGATCGCGAGGATGCGGCCCCACCGGCGCTCTCGCATGCCGGACAGGACCCGGGACACCAACGCATGGTGCGGCTTGACCAGGAGGTCGAAGGCCGCGGCCATTTCGTCCGAACTGAGTGTTGCTGCTGCGCCGGGCTTGGGGCCTGGGCCGTTGAGGACCAGGATGTCGATGGGTCCGAGGTTGGCCACGGTCTGGTCCACTGCCGACTCGATGCCTTCGGGGGTGCCCAGGTCCGCTTCGATGGCCACCGCGTCGAAGCTGCGTGTACCGAGAGTTCCGCTTCCGTAGGCTGCCTGCAGTTCGGCCACGATCTCCTTGGCCCGGTCCCGCCGCCTGCCCACGACTGCCACCCGGACTCCTTCAGCGGCGAGCGCCCGGGCAACGGCCAAGCCGAGGCCGCCCGTGGATGCTGCGACCAGCGCGGTCTTCCCTGCGATGCCGAGGTCCATCAGAGGCTCCCCACGGTGGCATTGGCGTCCAGTGCGGCGGCGGCCTCCCGCAGGTGGGTGCCCATGGATTCCCGGAGCACTTCGGGGAAACCGGCAGCTGGAGCACGCACCCCGGAGTCCTTGATGAGTCCGCGCTCGCGGAGGCATTCCTTGCGGATGGCGAGGGCTACCTTGGCCTGCTGTTCGAAGTTGATCAGCGGCAGGTAGGGCCGCAGTTCGCGTTCGGCGGCGTCATAGCCGTCCTGCTGCCACGCCCGGACGCAGGCAATGAGTGCTTCGGGGTAGGAGAATCCGGTCATGGCACCGGCGGCGCCGGCCATGAGTTCGTCCAGGAGGCCTTGTCCCCCCAGTCCGCCAAAGATGGAAACCTCGACGGCGGCACTCAGCTCCGCGATCGCGACGCTGGTGGGCGGCGCTTCGGCCTTGACGGCGATGACGTAGTGGCAGGCGTTTACCACTGATGCCAACGCTGCCGTAGAGATGCTGATGCCGCTGGCCAGGGGGTAGTCCTGCAGGACCACTGGGGCGCCGGTGGCCCGGTGGATGGCATCGAGGTGCGCGATGACTGTTTCAGCCCGCGCCGAGTTGGCCTGCACCATCACTGCTGCGAGACGGCTCCCGACCACTTTCTGCGCGGCCAGGACTTCGTCGATGGCGGGCCTGGTGGCCAGTGCGGTTACGCCGACCACCAAAGGAAGGGACGTCGACTCCACAACTGTCTCAAGGACGTCCACGCGTTCGGTCGCGGTCAGTGCGGCCGCTTCGCCGAACACTCCCAGGACCGTTAGCCCGGTGGCTCCGATGGCTTGGTAGTGCTCAACAAGTTCGGCCAGGCTGTCCAGGTCCACGTCAAGGGTGCTGCCTTGGAACGGCGTGGCCACGACGCCCCAGACGCCGGCCGGCAAACTGTTCCGGGAAGCGTTTTGGGGCGCAGAAGATTGCGGCATGGTTGGTTCCTTTCGGTGCTGAAGTGCTGAAGTGCTGAAGTGCTGAGGTGCTGGAAGTGCAGGGCTAAGGGCGCGGCCTGGTGGCCCGGTCAGCGCCCTGGCCACTCGGGCTGGCGTTTCTCCTGGAAGGCACGGACTCCTTCTGCGGAGTCTTCGCTGTCGAGTGCGGCCATGAGGGCGGGCAGGCGAAGGCCGCGCGCTTCCTTGGCCGTCAAATGCGATGTCTGCGTGACCATTTGCTTGACGGCCCGGACGGACGTGGGGGCGCAGGCCAGGATCTGGTCCACCCAGCGTTGTACCGCGGCATCGAGTTCCTCGGCGGGAACCACCTCGTTGACCAAGCCCATGGACTGCATCTCGGCGGCATCGGCTTTGCGCCCTGTCAACAACATGCCCATGGCCTGCGTGTACGGGATCCGTCGCACCAGCTGGTGGATGCCGCCGTCGAGCGCCAACCGCCCAACCCGGGGCTCCGTCAGGCCGAATTTTGCGCTGGAAGCGGCCACGACGATGTCGGCGCCAAGCACAATTTCCATGCCGCCGCCCAGGGCGTAGCCGTTGACGCGGGCGATCACGGGAACGTCCAGGGTGGTCCGGAGGCTCAGGCCCCCGAAGCCGTTGGGATCCAGGCCGGCCCAGTATTCCAGGCCGGTCTTGTCCACGGCATCGGCTGACATGTCCGCGCCAACGCAGAAGGCACGGGGGCCGGCGCCGGTGACTACCACAGCGCGCACGGATGAATCGGCTTCCAGCTGGTCCCAGATCTCATTGAGGCGGGCGTGCGTGGCACCATCCACGGCGTTCAGGACGTGCTGGCGGTCGATGGTTATCGTTGCCACGCCATCGGTGATGTCCAGAGTTACCTGGTCCACCCGCTCTGCCAGGGCAACGCTCATCGCAGCACTCCAAGCTCCTGGAGTCGCTCGATGGTCTCAGCATCGAAGCCGTTCTCCAGTAGGACCTCCACATTGTGCTCGCCCAGACGCGGCGCCACCCGACGGATCGAGGGGGGAGTGGCGGAGAGCCGGATGGGTGCGTTCAGCATCCGAACGGTCCCAACGGAGGGGTGTTCGGCTTCCACGATCATCCCGTTGGCCTCGGTTTGGGCGTCGGCCAATGCCTGCTCCAGGGTGTGGACGGGAGCGTTGAGCACCCCCTGTTCTTCGAGCTTGCTCGTCCAGTGCTCCGTTGTCTGCGTGGCGAAGTGCTCACGGAAAATGGCCTGCAGCGCGGGCTTGTTCTTGAACTGCTGTTCCAAGGTGGCGAAGCCCGGACGCTCGGTGAGGTCCTCGTCGAGCTCGAGTGCCTCGGAGATCCGTGCCAGGGGGTCGGGCGTGAATCCGCCCACCATGCACACGGCGCCGTCGGTGGTTTCGAACACACCGCTCAACGGCATGGCACCCCAGTTGACCTCGTAGCCGCGGTTGAGCTGCATGCACGCTTCCTGCATTTGCAGGTGCAGCATGGAGTCGTACATGGTCACTTCCACCTTCTGGCCCACCCCGGTGGCCTCACGGGTGCGCAGTGCCAGCAGGATGCCCTGCATGAGGTGCATGCCCGTGATGTAGTCGCACAGGGTGGTGGGGTAGATGGCGGGCTTGGTGTCTTCGGATTCGCGGCGCCACATCACGCCGGAGTAGGCCTGCGCGATCGCGTCCTGGCCGCCCTTGTGCGAGTAGGGACCCTCCGGCCCGAAGCCGGTGCCCGAGGCCCAGATGATGCCGGGGTTCTTCGCGCGCAGGTCCTCGTAGCCGAAGCCCATCCGTTCCATGACGCCGGAACGGAAGTTGCTGACCACCACGTCCGCGTCGGCCATGAGCCGGTGCAGCACTTCGCGGCCTTCGTCGGTTCGGGTATCCACGGAGACGCTGCGCTTGTTCCGGTTGATGGACAGGAAGATCGGGTTGTCCTGGCCGTCCTGGTCGGGGAACGAATTGCGGGAGATGTCGCCGGCCCCAGGACGCTCCACCTTGATGATGTCCGCGCCGTAGTCACCGAGCAGCTGGGTGGCCGACGGCCCCATGAACACCTGGGTGAAGTCCACGATCTTGATGCCGTCCAGCGGGAGCGGCACCGTTGCGGGAGCCGCGGTGGCGAGTGCCGCCGTCGTGCGTTCTTCTACAACGATGCTCATGCCGGCACCACTGCGTCGGAATCGATGGTGGCGTTCGACGACGGGACGTCGCCCGGGTCGGCGCCATGCTGCCGCATGCCCAACTGGATATCCGCTGCCGCTACATCGCGGACCAGGATGTTGTTCTCCACGGCGAGGGCCGCGGCGACGCCAACGGCCTGGCCCATGGCCATGCAGGGCGGAATTTCGCGGGACATCTTCTGGGCCTCCGGAGTTGCCGAGTAGTGGCGGCCCGCGACAAGGAGCTGGTCCACTTCCTTGGGCAACAGCGAACGGTACGGGTAGTAGTAGTCGCGGCCACGGGCCACAGTGTCTTCGAAATGGCGACGCTGGGTGACGTCGTCCTTGGTCATGACGTACTCGCCCTGCAGGAGGCGGGTCTGCCGGACGCCCATCTGGGAGGCGACGTCCAGCATGTAGGCGTTTTCGAAGCCGGGGAGGTTGGCCCGGACGTAGTCCACGGCCTCGGAGATCCGGTCGCGGGCGGCGAACTCGGCTGCGGTCATGTCAGCAGGGTCCACGCCGTCGAAGCCGGTCATGTGCGGGGCGTTGCACCACACGACGCCTTCGATGGGCGTCTTGAGCCACCACAGTTCCCAAGCGCCGCCGAGGATGCGCTTGATCTTGCGGTTGATGGCACGGGCTTCCTTGGGATTGGCCTGTTCGAACGCTTCGGCGGCGTTGGTGTCCACGTTGCCCAGGCGGAAGACCAGCGTGGTGAGGTAGTTGTCCTTGGCGTAACTGGCGCCGGCACGGGAGGCGACGTCGATGTCGCCGGTGGTGTCGATGACGACGTCGGCCATGAAGGCCTGCGGGCCCAGTTTCGTTTCGCAGATGACGCCCTTGATTACGCCGTTGTCCACGATGGGGCGGGAGAACCAGGAGTGGAGGCGGAGGTCCACTCCGGCTTCGCGGACGAGGTCGTTGGACACACGCTTCCAGCCATCGGGGTCGAAGGCTGCGGCATAGCAGATGGGCTTGGGGGTGGTGTGGGAGTGGAAGTCGAAGGTGCCGTAGCGTCCCCACTTGTTCCAGAGTTCCTCGGAGGTCTTGCGGTCATCGGCGGGCGGAACGATGGCCAGTCCGAGCTTCTGGAGGCGTTCCACGTATTCGGAGACGATGCCTGTGACGGTGATTTCCTGGCCATTGATCATGTCGTCGAGCACCAGGACCATGCCGCCGGAGGCGAGTCCACCCAAGGATGAGTAGCGTTCCAGCAGGGTGACTTTCGCGCCGGAGCGGGCTGCGGTGACGGCTGCGGCCACACCTGCGGGGCCACCGCCAACCACCAGTACATCGGAACGGGAGATGACCGGGGCGGTGAGGTCCGCCGTCGTGGTGCTGAGTTCAAGCGAGTTCATGGTGAAGTCCTTACTTGCCGACGAAGATGCCGTTGGAGCGGCGTGCGGCGAGGTAGAAAACGATGCTGAGGATGGACAGGACGGCCACGTAGACCGGGAAGATCCAGGTGAGGTTCAGGGATTGGAACCAGACCAGGAGGTAGGAGGCGGTGCCGCCGAAGACAGCCACGCCGATGCCGTAACCGAGGGCGACGCCGGTACCGCGGATGTTCTTGGGCATCAGGGAGGAGCTGACCACGTTGTAGAGGGTCATGTTGAGCACCAGGACGATTGAGCCGCCGAGGAGGACCGCTGCGAAGCCGCCGATGCCTGGCTGTACGTAGAGCAGCATGAGGAAGACGGACGGGATCGCCAGGATGCGGGTCACGAGGAACCAGCGGGACATTGCCTTGCCATCTGCGAGCTTGCCGATGACCCAGCTGCCCACTACCAGGATGACGCCGAGGACCGTGGTGAGGGCGAAGACGGCGGTGGGGTCTTCCTTGAACCCGCTGCGGGCTGCGCTGGGGAGTCCGACGTTCCAGGCGTAGTTGTAGGCCTGTGCCGCGCCCACGACGAACACGATCGCCAGGACGGAGAGCCAGTGCTTGCCGACACCCTTCCATACGGCGCGGGGAGTGTTCGTGGCCATTTCCTCTTCCTTGAGGGTCTCCGGGAGGGAGCGCCGCAGGTAGAGGACCACGAAGCCGAACAGTGCGCCGATGATGAACGGAACGCGCCAGCCCCATTCGCCCATGGCCGCGCCGCCGATGACCAGGCTGCAGAGGAAGCTGACCAGGGAGGCCATGAGGATGCCGATGTTGACGTAGAAGGACATGATGCCGGCTACGTAGCCCTCGCGGCCCTCGGGTGCCAGTTCAACGGCGTGGGAGGTGGAAAGCGGGGCTTCGATGCCGGTGGAGATGCCCTGCACCACGCGGCAGGCCACCAGGATGATGCCGGCAGCGGGACCGATGGTGGCGTAGCTCGGTGTGATCGCAATGACCAGTGTGGTTCCGGCCATGAGCATGATGGACAGGAGCATCACGCGGCGCCGGCCAATGCGGTCTGCCAGCGTTCCGAGCAGGATGCCGCCCAGCGGCCGGAAAGCGAATCCGACGGCGAACACGGCCAAAGCGTTCAGCGTCGCGGACAGGGGATCGGTGTTGGGAAAGAAGTTAGGTCCAATGAAGGCCGAGAGGAGGCCGAAGACCATCCAGTCGTACCATTCCAGCGCGTTGCCGAGGCCCAGGCCCAGGAGGCCCTTGCGGACTTCGGGGCTGAACCTGCTGCGGTCAGGAGTGGTGGTTGTTGATGAGGGGACGGCGTTGTCCGTTTGGATGTCCAGCATGGGATTTTCCTTACGCTGACGCCCCGGAGGGCGTGAAAGGGTATGACGCAGGAACGCCCGTTGAAGGAGGCGTCTGATGCGAAAGTGGCAAGGAGTGTCGGCGGCCACGATGATCGTGTCCGGACAGTTAAGGGAAAACGCTGGGGCCGCTGGAGTGCGGCTGCGTTACCACGCGTGTGGTGCGTTGACCCAGATGGCTACGCATACCTCTTCGTAGCTGTTCTTGTACCAGTGGGGAATTTCGGAGGAGTAGGTGATCGAGTCGCCCTCTTCAAGGCTGTAGCAGACGCCGTCCAAATAGACGTCCTTACGGCCGGAGATGATGTAGCAGAACTCTTCACCGCTGTGGGTAAAAGGGGTCGCGCTGGTGTCGTGCCCTGGGGGCGTACTGATCCACTGGGCTTCGATGCTTCCGTCCCGGTTGGGGGTGAGCAGTTCGTGGACCGCCTCACCCACCGATTCCCGGGTGACGTTTTTCAAGTTGCGCCGTTCGGACCTTCTGACCACGGGTGACCTGGACTCGTCCTGGCCAATAAAGAACCTCCCTACGGGGATGTCCAGACCGTGGGCCAACTGCGCCAACGTGGTGAAGGAAGGGTTGGCCATGCCGCGTTCGATTTGGCTGACGATCGCTTGGCTAAGGCCGGTGATGTCCGAGAGTTGGGCCAGGGTCATGCCCTTTGCCTTGCGCATGGTGCGCACCTTGTTCCCGACGGTCGCCAACAGTTCGCTGGTGGCCGGTGGAGCAGGAGTCTCGGTGGTCATTGCCGCGTCCTTCGTTGGGTGAGCTGACTCACACAACTATAGTGAAGATTTTTACGCAGTCAACGATTTTCTCTTCACTAAGGTGAAGATTTTTAGGAAAGTGGTGATTGCAACTGGCAAATGGTGCCGAAAACGAAGGCATCGATCTCTTCCACCAGGGGGTTCAGTTGTCCCAGATGGTCGCCGTTGGGCAGGAGCCGCACGCTGACTTCAAACTCCGTGGCCAGCCTCTGCAGGCAGACGGCCCCCACCATCTGGCTGGACGTCTTCAGGCTCAGCACCGCGTCCATGGCGTCGTCCAGATCCAGGTTGTCCAAGGCATGGTGGAGCCGGGCCACCCTCCACGGCAGCATGGCGACGTAATTGCGGACGAAGGCGGTGACGATTGACTGGTCTCCGCCCAGTTCAGCCTGGAGTTCGGTGAGGACGGTGCGGTCCACCAGCGAGTCTGTGCATTCGTCGTACTCGGACACCAGACTCCTCCCGCCTCCAAACAATGGATTCACGATTCAACAGTAGGACCGCCGGAACAGCGCAAGTGCCGCAACGCCAAAGCTTGATCCAATCTTGAGCGGACCCAGAGGCAGTCTTGATGGGACTGCCGGACAGTAATAATCACCAGTCGAATGATCGCGGACCAGGGGGATTCGGGGCATGGACTCAGGGAAGGAAAACAGCATGGAAAGCAGTGTTCGGCCTTCGCCGGGGCTGATGGTCATCATCGTCTTTTGCTTGACCGTGCTGCTGGGAATCGGTGGTACGTCCGCCTTCGCACTGTGGGAGCAGTCCGCCCACGCCCAATCAGATCAGGGCGGCTCGGCGTCCCCTTCCCCCTAGCCCTTCTCCAGGAATTCCGTCAGCCTCTCCTCGAGCGCTGAACGGTCCTTCAGTTCGCATTCCCACACCGTCAGGACTTCCCAGCCGGCAGCATGCAACTGTTCCCGTTGCAGGGAATCGCGCTCCCGCGTGCGGCTGCGCTTGGCTTCCCAGAACTCGGCGTTGGCCGCGGGAGCATGAAGGCCCACCTTGCAGTTGTGGAAATGCCAGAAGCACCCGTTGACGAAAATGACCTTGTGGCGCGCGGCGAACACCAGGTCAGGGCGTCCCGGCAGTTTGCCGGCGCCGGCCTGCCCATGGAGCCGGTACCGGTAGCCCTTGGCATGCAGGAGGCTGCGGACCAGCAGCTCCGGTTTGGTGTTCTTGCCCCGGATCCTGGACATGTTGCGGCTGCGCTGTTCGGGCGTCAGCAGGTCACGGCTTTGGCCCATAAGTCCACCCTACCCAGGCGGTGAGGCAGCGTCTGCTGTTCGTGCGCCTACTACTGTCACTGTTCGGGGCGCCTGGAAGGACAGCAGCCGGAGCCACTCCGGGGCCGGGTCATGCAGCCGGGCCCCCTTGAGCGCTGCTGCTGTTTCCTGAACGACGACGGCGGCCTCCAGTTCAGCGAGTTTCGCACCAAGGCAGCGGTGGATTCCGGAGCCAAACGCCAAGCCGTACGGGGTGGGTCCGGGCCGCCCTCCGCCGTCGCCGGCGCTCGTGCTGTCGCCGGTGCCGGAACGATCGCCGGCCCACGGAAACCCGTGGTTGCCGGTCAGTTCCACCAGGATCTCTTCGCCTGCCCTGATGGCTTCGCCGCCAAGCTCCGTGTCCCGGCTGGCAACACGCCTCCACGTGGGCACCGAGGACTCCGTGGCCAGGATGTGGCGCACCATGTCCCGCGCTTTGATGCCGGACGACGCCTCCTCCCACGTCATGCCCCGGGAACCCTCCAGGAGGCGAAAGAGTGTGGTGCTGATCAGCTGCGTGGTGGTTTCCTGGCCGGCGATGAGCAGGAAATACCCAAGGGAGCAGATCTCCTCGGTCCCGAGCCCGTGATCAGCCAACGCCTTGAAGAGGTTCGATGGCCCGGGCTGGGCCACGCCCTCCAGGACCAACTCACGCAGCCACGCGTAGAACTCTGCGGCACTGTGCGCCAGCTCCAGTTGCCGCTCAGGGTCCGGCCAGCCCCAGAAGAGTTCCAGTGAATCCACGCTCCACGCCTTCAGCCGGGGGAGGTCACGGACGGGCAGCCCCAGCATCTCCAGCATGACGATGGCGGGAGGGAGTGCCGCCACAGCCTGTACCAGGTCCACGGCGCCATGATCAGCGAGGCTACGGGAAGCCGCGGTGGCGGATTCCCGTGCCAGCCCGCGGATACGCGGCTCCATCGCAGAAACCTTGGCGGGCGTGAAGAAGCCGGCCACCAGCTTCCGGATTCCACCATGGGAGGCCGTGGCATTGCTCGCCAGGACGGGCGGCAACGCGAACCGGGCCTTCTGCAGGACCCGCAGGGCTTGCCCGCTGAGGGGAGTGGCAGCCAACAAGGCGTTGGCCGGGCTGAAATCGTCCGGCCTGTGGAGGACCTCGCGGACGGCGTCTGGATCACGCACCACCGTGTACGGGCAGGTGGCCACCGGGCTCATGCCGCGGTCCCTTCGAACCATGAGCCTGCGCGCTCGCGGAACTCCACGGGATCCAGCGCAGCGGCGTTTTCCTGCAGCGCACCCAGGAACGGGACCGGCCAGGAAGCCAGGGTTTCCCGGTTGCTGAGTTCAACGGAGCCCGGTTTCTCCGGCCAACTCCCGAGGACCACTCCGGCCACCTGCAGCTTGCGGCGTTCCAGCGCCTCCAGCGTGAGGGCCGTGTGGTTCAACGTTCCCAAAGACGGCCGGGCAACCACCACATAGCCGGCCCCGCTGCCAAGGACGGTACCAAGCGAAGGCAGGGTCCCGCCGTCGTGGTCCAACTCCACCAGCAAGCCGCCGGCGCCTTCCACCAGGACGTGGTCATGCCCGGAGGCCAGGCCCAGGATCCGTTCGGCGTGCTCCGCCAGCGGGGGCAGCGCCACGCCATCCACGGCTGCGGCCGGCACGGGAGCCATGGGTTCGCCCAACACCACGCCCGCCTCGGCTGTCAGCGGACCGGCCAGCCGCACTACCTCGGCGACGTCCGAATCGCCCACTGCACTGCCGCTTTGGCACGGTTTGTACACGGACACCGAGCGTCCCTGCGCCTGCAAGGCTGACGCGAGTGCCGCCGTCGTCATGGTCTTGCCGACTCCGGTATCCGTGCCGGTCACGAGGATGATGCTTGGAAGGGTCATGGTGTGCTCTCCAGGAGGTCGCGCAGCACTGCGCAAGCGTGGTCAAGGTCAACAGGCGTGAGGTTGGCGCGGGCCGTCAGCCGCAGGCGGGAGACGCCATCGGGGACCGAAGGAGGACGGAAACAGCCAACGCGAACCCCAGCGGATGCCGCGGCTTGGCTCGCGGCGAGCGCCGCTTCCGGAGACGGCATGGCCAGGGATTGCACGGCACCCGCGGCGCGGACCGGGCCAAAGCCCGTGGCGAGCCTCGCCGCGTTCCGGTGGACGGCATCGGCGCGCCAAGGCTCCTGCCTGATGATTCCGACGGCGGCCAGCGCCGCTGCCGCCGCAGGCGGGGCCAACGCGGTATCGAAAATGAAGCTTCGGGCCCGGTTCACCAGGTGCTCCCGCAGCAACGATGAACCCAGCACCGCCCCGCCCTGGCTGCCGAGCGCCTTGGACAGGGTGGCTGTGACCACAACATGGGCGTGGCCTGCGAGGGGCGTTCCGGCGATGGCACCGTGCCCCGTGTGGGCTGCCGTTCCGGACACACCCAGGCTGTGGGCTTCGTCGACCAGCAGCACGGCGTCCTGCTCTTCCGCGACGGCAAGCAGTTCCGCCAGGGGAGCCGCGTCGCCACCCACGCTGTAGACCGATTCGACGGCGATCAGCGCCCGCGGCTGCGAGCGGCCACGCAGCACGCGGGCAGCATCGCCGACGTCGTTGTGCCTGAAGGTCGCGAGCTCTGAGCGGCTCAGCCGGAAGCCGTCGATCAGCGATGCATGGCAGTGCTCGTCCGCCACAATCAGGGTCCCAGGCCCACCAAGTGCCGTGGTCACGCCGACATTGGCGAGGTAGCCGGACGAAAACACCAACGCGGCCTCAGCCCCAACCAACCCGGCCAACGCGTGCTCCAACTCTTGATGCAGCTCCGTGGTGCCGGCAACAAGCCGCGAAGACGTGGCTCCCGTGCCCCAACGGCGCGCAGCCTCACACGCGGCGTCCACCAAGCGCGGATCACGGGCCAGTCCCAGGTAGTCGTTGCTTGCGAGGTCGATGGCCCGTCCGCCGGGCGCACGAACGGCCAGCGACCGCACCACGCCCCTGCGCTCGCGGACGTGGGCCTGCTCCTCCAGCCAGCGGGTCATGGACGTGCTCATGCCGCCACCGTCCGGTCCGCGGCCGCCACAGCTGCAACCATCCCGGCGGCCATGGTGGCTACCTGGGAGGCGGAGCTGATGTAGGGCGGCATCGCATAGACAAGGTTCCGGAACGGCCGGACCCAGACGCCACGCTCGACGGCGGCCCGCGTCACGGCGGCGACGTCCACCGCGTCCCTCAATTCGATGACACCGACGGCGCCGATGGTGCGGACGTCCGTGACGGCGTCGAGCTTTGACGCAGGGGCCAGCCCAGCGTCGAGTCCCGCACCAACGCGGGCCACGTCCGTGCGCCACCGGCCGTCATCCAGCAGGCCAAGGCTGGCGTTGGCCACTGCGCAGGCCAGCGGGTTGGCCATGAACGTGGGGCCGTGCAGGAGCGCGCCGGCAACACCTCGGGAAACCGTGCGGGCAACCTCGCCCGTACACAGGGTCGCCGCCAAAGTGAGGTATCCGCCCGTGAGGGCCTTCCCGACGCACAGGATGTCCGGAACCACGCCGGCGTGTGCGGCCGCGAACAACTCGCCGGTGCGCCCGAAGCCCGTTGCGATCTCGTCGAGGATGAGGAGGAGGCCGTGCTGGCTAGCGAGTTCGCGCAGGATCCGGACGCACTCCGGAGGGTAGGCGAACATGCCGCCGGCTCCTTGGAGGACCGGCTCGACGATGATCGCGGCTAGTTCATCCGAATGCCGGCGGGCCAGCTCGTCCACCGAGGCCCGCCAGTTCGCGACATCCTCGGGCGTGGCTGTGGCCGCAGCGGGTGGTCGCGGTGCGAAGATATTGGCCGCCAACAGTCCCGGGAACGCTGAATGCATCCCGTCCACCGGATCGCACACCCCCATGGCCGCGAACGTGTCGCCATGGTATCCGCCGCGGACGGTCAGGAACCGTTGCCTGCGGGGGCGACCCGACGCCGTCTGGAACTGAACCGCCAGCTTCAAAGCCACTTCCACCGAGATGGAGCCGGAATCGGCCAGGAACACGCGCTGGAGTTCTTCGCCGGGCGCCATGGCGACGAGTTTCTCCGCCAATTCCACTGCCGGCCGGTGGGTCAGTCCGCCGAACATCACATGGCTGAACGCCGACGTTTGGCGTTGCACGGCCTCATCCAATACGGGGTGCCGGTATCCGTGGATCACGGACCACCACGAGGACATCGCATCAAGCACCTCATGCACGCGGCCGTCCTCGTCGCGGAGCCGCAGCGCCACGCCGTCGGCCGCCTCCACCTCCCACAAGGGCAACTGCCCCGAGGCTGGCGCGTAAGGATGCCACAGGCTGGCCCGGTCGCGTTCAATCAGCGAACTCACTGTGCCACCAGTCCGTGCCGGGAGCACTCGGCGCTCCACCCCAACGGCGTCACCTGGACCTTCATGCGGCGGCGGCAGTGGGCACAGTACCTGGGCGGTTCAAGCGCCAACTGCTGTTGGCAGCTGTGGTGCGCGTCCGACGTCGGACCCTCGCCCGGGGTGCCCGTCCCACCGCCGCAGTGGCCGCAAAAGCTGGCATGGGCGGTCATAGTGATTTCTGGAGTTCCTTGATGGGCATGTTGAGCTCCACCAGGAGGTTGAGGTCGGCATTGGCCGGGCGGCCCAGGGTGGTGAGGTAGTTGCCCACGATCACCGCGTTGATCCCGCCGAGCAGGCCTTCGCGGGTGCCCAGGTCGCCAAGGGTGAGCTCGCGGCCACCGGCGTACCGCAGGACCGTGCGGGGCATGGCCAGACGGAACGCCGCGATGGCCCGGAGGGCGTCCTTGCCGTCCATGATCCCTTGGTTTTCCAGCGGAGTGCCGGGGCGGGGGTTGAGGAAGTTCAGCGGGACTTCGTGCGGTTCCAGTGCGGCGAGTTGGGCGGCCAACTCCGCGCGCTGTTCCAAGGATTCGCCCATGCCGATCAGGGCACCGCAGCACAGTTCCATGCCCGCGGCCTTGACCATGGCGCAGGTTTCCAGGCGCTCCTCGTAGCTGTGCGTGGTGACCACCTCGGGAAAGTAGCTGCGGGCCGTTTCAAGGTTGTGGTTGTAGCGGTGTACGCCCCAGCTGGCCAGCTGCTCCACTTGGCGCTGGGTGAGCATGCCCAGTGAGCAGGCGATGTTGATGTCCACTTCCTCGTGGATGCGGTCGATCGCGAACTTGATCTGGTTCATGAGCTTGATGTCGGGACCACGGACCGCCGCAACGATGCAGAACTCCGTGGCTCCGGTCGCAGCTGTTTCCTTGGCGGCCTTGACCAGCTCGGGGATGTCCAGCCACACGCCACGGACGGGGGAGTCGAACAGGCCGGATTGGCTGCAGAAATGGCAATCCTCGGGGCAGCCGCCGGTCTTGATGGAAATGATGCCCTCCACCTCCACGTCCTCGCCGCAGTGCTTGAGCCGAACCTCGTGGGCCAGCTGCAGGGCGGCGGGAATGGCCTCGTCCGGGAGTTGGAGGATCCCTACAAGCTGGTCCTCGCTCAGGCCCTCGCCGCGTTCCAGGACCTGCTCCCTCGCGAGGTTAAGGATGGCGTAATCAGTGGATTCCCGGGCTGCTTCGGTGGTCTTTTCGGTGGTCATGGTCTAGACGGTATCCGGCACCCGGGAGCTCGATTTTGTGGGGTGTTCACAAAGCGGTGTGGTGGTTTTTGGAGCGGGTGTGGGGCTGGTCGCGCGTGGCGGCTGGTGCCGGACGGCCGGGATGGCACGTGCCGGACGGCCGTGATGGCACGTGCCGGACGGCCGTGACAGCTGGTGCAGAAGTTACAGCGGTGAAACACGCACGTGACCAAATTGACCCGCTGCATGACTAGATTCGTGGACATTGACCCCCGGGATCGCGTCCGGTCCATTCCATCACCCGCACCCGGGGACCCCACGAAGAAAGTGAGCAAGGATGAGCGACGTCCTGACCCACAGCCAGCGAACCGCGGAGGCCAACGCCGACGCGATGAGCGCGGCCAAAGAGAGCCTGGAAGATTACACGCTGAGGTTCGCCCCGCGTTCCTACCGCAAGTGGAGCGCCGGAGTGGTGGCGACGAGTGCGCTGGGCGGCATCGCCTACCTGGCCGACTTCTCCATCGGCGCCAACATCGGCATCGCCTACGGCACGGTGAACGCGATCCTCGGCATCATCGTGGCGGCAGTCATCATCTTCGCCACGGGTTTCCCGCTCGCGTACTACGCAGCGCGGTACAACATCGACTTGGACCTCATCACCCGGGGATCCGGGTTCGGCTACTACGGCTCCGTGGTGACCAACGTTATTTTCGCGACCTTCACTTTTATTTTCTTCGCCCTTGAGGGTTCCATCATGGCCCAGGGGCTGGAGCTCGGCCTGGGCGTACCGCAGTGGTTGGGCTACGCCATTTCCACCATCATCATCATTCCGCTGGTGATCTACGGGATGAAGACGCTCGCCACCCTCCAGGTATGGACCACGCCCCTGTGGCTGCTCCTGATGGTGGTCCCGGTTGGCTACCTTGTTATCTCCCACCCGGAGAGCATCGATTCCTTCTTTGCCTACACCGGTGCTTCCGGCGACGGCGGGCCCAACCTCGCCTCCGTGATGCTTGCCGCCGGTGTGTGCCTGTCCCTCATGGCACAGATCGCCGAACAGATCGACTACCTCCGCTTCATGCCGCCCAAGACCGCTGACAACAAGGGTGCCTGGTGGCGTGCCGTGATCCTCGCCGGGCCAGGGTGGGTACTGTTTGGCGCCATCAAGCAGATCGTTGGCTTGTTTATCGCGATCTACCTCATCGCCACCCTGGACCCTGCAGCCTCCGTCCACGCCAACGAGCCCGTTCACCAGTTCCTCGGTGTGTACCAGGAGATGATGCCCGCATGGCTGGCCATGACGCTCGCGGTGGTGTTGGTGGTCATTTCGCAGATCAAGATCAACGTGACCAACGCCTACTCCGGATCACTCGCGTGGACCAACTCGTTCACCCGCATCACCAAGACGTACCCGGGCCGCATGGTGTTCGTGGTGGTGAACCTGGTCATCGCACTGATCCTCATGGAGTCGAACATGTTCGAGTTCCTCAACACCATCCTCGGCTTCTACGCCAACTGCGCCATGGCCTGGGTGGTCACGGTGGCCTCGGACATTGCCATCAACAAGTACCTCTTGAAGATTTCGCCCAAGGTCCCCGAGTTCCGCCGCGGCATGCTCCACGCGGTCAATCCCGTGGGCTTCGTGTCCATGCTGGTTTCAGCGGGCGTCTCCATCGCTGTGTTCTTCGGGGCCTTCGGTGCGGCCGTCCAGCCGTACTCGCCGATCTTCGCGGTGGGTTTGGCGCTGGTCCTGCCCCCTGTCCTGGCCCTGGCGACGAAGGGCCGCTACTACCTGCGCCGGACTGATGACGGCATCGACCTCCCGATGTTCGACGCCGACGGCAACCCCAGTGACCACAAGCTGCTCTGCCACGTCACCGGCGTCGAGTTCGAGCGTCCGGACATGCTGCGGTCGGCCCAGGACGGGCCCGACGGCGAACCCCGCTATGTCTCGTCACTTGCCTTGTCCACGGACAAGTCGGGCGCCCTGGTTCTCCCACCGCAGAAGTAGCACCCGTGCACCCAAGTAGGTCGCAGTTGTGGGGGGGGGGGGGGGGGGGTTAGGTGCGCAGGTAACGCGCCCGGGGTTGTGGGGGGTGTGTTGTGTGT
>NZ_JBHVRN010000010.1:196413-239429 GCF_042885775.1 Paenarthrobacter sp. NPDC058040 | reverse complement strand
GAGGTCTTGCCCCAGGACGGCGCAGCCTTGTGTGCCGAGTCCAGTGCCAGCTCGATGTCCTCGGCCGTACCGCGGGCCACTTCGCAGAAGGCCTTGCCGGTCACCGGCGTGATGTTCTCGAAGTAGCCGCCCTTGACCGGGGCAACCCACTCCCCGCCGATCCAGTTCTCGTAACGGTCCTTGAAGGTGACCTTCGAACCCTCGGCACCTGGCTGTGCATAAACAGTCATTGCTAGCTCCTTTGCTGCGAATCACGGTGGCTGTCGCCGTTGATCCGAGCCTAGGAGCGCGAAGGTTGCAGCTACGTTGCAACCATGTGAGTCAGGTCACTCAAGCGGTGAGTTCGTCCTCGAGGCGCTCAAGGTCAGCCACGATCGCGGCCCGTTTGGGCGAACGCGGCGGCAAGAGCTTCAGGATGGCCAGGCGGAGTTCGACGTCGAACCTCGCCTCGGGCAGCTCGGCATACTTGAGGAGCGAATCGACGCTGCCGTCGCTCAGCAACGCCTCGCGCAGCAGGTGGGACACCCGTTCGCGCAACTGCACGACGCCGGGTGCATCCGAGCGCGGCAGGACTCCGCCTTTGTAGATTTCCAGGGCGATCCGGTGGGCACCGCGCTGCAGGCATGTGAGCACCTGGCCGGAGTCGGGCAGCAGTTCGACGGGCAAGCGGTAGGGCCGGGATTCCGGGACGGCTTCGGGGCTGAGTTCCTGGATGACTTTCCGGAGCCGCACCATCTCCGCGCGCAAGGTCACCGCGGATCCATCACCCGGGTAAAGCTGGGCGCACAAATCATCGGCGCTCAGTCCGGCCGGATGGCTGCCAAGGATAGCCAGGATTTCACTGTGCCGCGCCGATAGCGTCACCGTCCTGCCGTCAATGCTCAACAGGGCTTGGTCGCGTCCCAGCAACTGCAAACTGTTCCGGTACAAGGAGTTCTTGTTTACTCCGCCCGCCGCACCAGCGCCGCGGGCGGCCGCGGAAGGCGAGCTCCGGCGTCGTGGTTTCTCCAGGGCCGCGGCAGCGAGTTGCAACCGCTCAATGCGCAACTGTGCCTGGGCCGCGGCAACCGTGGCCTCCACGAGCGAGACCGTGTGCGGAGCAACGGCAGTCTCCGTGCCCGTGATGTCCACGACGCCAAGGAGCGCGCCGGAATCGGGGTCGTGGAAAGGAACGGCCGTGCAGCTCCATGGGTGGACGGAGCGTTTGAAGTGCTCGGCTCCGGAAATCTGGATGCTGCGGTCAAGGGCCAGGGCCGTGCCCGGAGCGCTGGTCCCCACGGACGCCTCGGACCAGTCGGAACCCGCCACGAACATCATGCTTTCCGCCCGGCGCTGCATCACCGGGTCGCCGTCCACCCAGAGGAGCCGTCCGACGTCGTCCCCCACTGCCACCAGGAGACCGCTGTCGTGGCTGGGCTGGATGAGGAGCTTGCGGATCACGGGCATGATCGTGGCAAGAGGGTGCTGCTGGCGGTAGTCCTCCAGCTCATCGCGGTCCATGGCCAGCGGCGCTTCAGCCACGTCGGGATTGGCCAGCAACTGTGCAGAACGTTGCCAGGACTCGCGCACCAGGCTACGGAGGCCTTTCAGGTCCGTTGGCTCCACGGACTGCAGGGAATCCAGGTACTCGTGGCCGGCCAGGGCATGGCGCTGCAGCAGCTTCGTGGCATCGGTACCGGGAAGCGGCGGGTGGATAGGGTTCTTCATCGAACTCCCTGGCGGCGGTCACGGGACGGCATCAAAGGCGGGCGGTACCGGCCAGTCTAGTTCGGCCGGCGGGGTTTGGGTACAGCGGTGCCGGACCTAGCCGCGGGAGATGCGGATCATGTCCTCGCGTGGAACCACCTTGATACGCTCACGGACCACGCCGTCGCCGTTTGCGTCAGCGGACCACTCAGAGCCCAAGGCAAGCTCGTGGGCGTCCAGGCGGTTCCAGCCCTCCCACGTGGTGTACTCGATGCCGCGCTCTTCCAGGAGGTTGATGATGGCCTGCGGGTCCGGGTTCTCCGCCGGGGGCAGGTTGAGCCGGTCCTCAAGCAGGCAGCCGATGGTCTCCAGGGCGTCACCCTTGGTGTGCCCGATCAACCCCACGGGACCGCGCTTGATCCAGCCCGTGGCGTAGATTCCCGGGACGGGTTCGCCGTCGGCACCCAGGACGCGGCCGCCGTCGTTCGGGATGACGCCGCGGCGGGCGTCGTACGGCAACTCCTCAAGCGGCGAACCGTGGTATCCGATGGCCCGGTACACGGCCTGGACGGGGTATTCAACGAACTCACCCGTGCCCTTTGCGTTGCCGGTGCCGTCGAGTTCCATGCGTTCGAACTTGATGGCCGAAACCTTGCCCGGAGCCTCCTGGGAGTCGAGGATCTCCACCGGGCTGTGCAGGAAGTGGAGGTGGAGGCGTCGTGAGGACGGCTGCTCTGACTCGGCGTGCTCCTCCACGAGCCAGTTGGTCAGGGTGTTGACCATCGTCTTGATCTGGTTGTTGGTACGGATGGCCTCGTCGGAAGCGTCATCGAACTCGAAGTCCTCCGGGTAGAGGACGATGTCCACGTCCTTGCAGTGCGAGAGTTCGCGCAATTCCAACGGCGTGAACTTCACCTGGGCCGGACCACGGCGGCCAAAGACATGTACGTCCGTGACCGGGGACTTCTTCAACCCGGCATAGACGTTGTCCGGGATCTCGGTGACCAGCAGTTCTTCGGGGTGCTTGGCGAGCATCCTCGCGACGTCGAGGGCCACGTTGCCGTTGCCGATCACCGCAATCTCCTTGGCCTCCAACGGCCAGTCGCGGGGAACGTCGGGGTGGCCGTCGTACCAGGAAACAAAGTCCGCCCCGCCGAACGAGCCCTCCAACTCAATGCCGGGAATGTTCAGATCCGCGTCCTTGATGGCTCCGGTGGAGAAAATCACGGCATCGTAGAACGCCCGGAAGTCATGGAGGGTCAGGTCACGGCCATAGGTCACGTTGCCGAGGAAGCGGATGTCACCGCGGTCCAGGACTTTGTGCAGGGCGTTGACGATTCCCTTGATGCGCGGATGGTCGGGCGCCACCCCGTAGCGGATCAAGCCATAGGGCGCGGGGTAGGCCTCGAAGAGATCAATGCTGACATCCACATGCCCGTCTTTGACCTCATTGGATTTGGTCAGGATATCCGCGGCATACACACCGGCTGGACCTGCGCCGACGATCGCAACGCGGAGCGGACGACTGGGGGTTGTTGCGGCTGAGTCAGACACCGTTAGCCCTTCCGAAGCAGTGAGCCACGCCCGTGGTTGGGGCGCGCAGATTTCCAATTCTAGATCTCGACCCCGCGCCCGGCCGCGCATATGGCCCTACTCACACAAATTCCTCACATTGCAAGCAATATTGCGGAATATTGCGCGCGCAGACGGTGTTGGCGCCATTGTGTCGACACCGGAGCAGATCATCGCAACCTCATCCACTTCAGGCCAACCCACGACGGCGGCAGCCGGGGGCGGCGGTGGCGGCACCGGCGGATCTGGCGCGAAGCCGGTCAGGAGCGATACTACTACCGGTGTGCTCTTTGGCATCGGCGCCTATGGGTTGTGGGGACTGCTTCCCCTGTATTTCTTTGTGCTGCAGCCAGCGGGTGCGCTCGAGATCGTGGCCAACCGCATTGTGTGGTCCTTGATTTTCTGCGCCCTCCTCATCACCATCACCCGGTCCTGGGGCGTTCTTTTTTCGGCCGTTAAGGACCGTTCCATTATGGGACCCCTGGCTCTCGCTGCCGGCCTGATCGCCGTCAACTGGCTGACCTACACCTTCGGCGTCACCACCGGGCATGCCGTTGAGACCTCCCTCGGCTACTTCATCAACCCGCTGGTCTCCGTACTCCTGGGCGTCTTTGTCCTGAGGGAAAAGCTGCGGCCGCTCCAGTGGGCTGCCGTGGGAATCGGCTTCGTCGCCGTGGGTGTGCTGACCTTCTCCTACGGCCAACTCCCCTGGATCGCACTGCTTCTTGCCTTCAGCTTTGGCCTCTACGGCTTCGTCAAGAAGAAGGTTGGGCCCAAGGTGGATGCCCTCACCAGTTTGTCCATTGAAACCGTGGTGCTGGCGCCTTTCGCGGCCATCACCATGGTGGTTCTGGGCGCCACGGGTGTTGCAACGCTTACCACCCAGGGCCCCGGCCACTTCTGGCTCATCCTGGCCTCCGGCATCATCACCGCCGTGCCCTTGCTCTTCTTCGGTGCTTCCGCACGACGCCTGCCCATGACCACCATCGGCCTGCTCCAGTACTTTGCGCCGGTGCTGCAGTTCATCGTGGCGCTCACCGTCTTCCACGAGGCCATGACCACCGCACGGTGGATCGGTTTCTGCGTGGTGTGGCTGGCCCTGGTTCTGTTGACCATCGACATGCTGAGGACCGCCCGGAAGAACTCCGTGCTGAAGAAGAAGGCCCGCCTGGCCGCGGCCCAGTAATACTGCAACGCGGGGTCACTTACGGCCCATCCCAAGGGGAATTATGGGCCGTAAGTGACCCCGGCGTTGCATTAATCCAGCACGTCAGGGTTCGGTTCCCTGGGCGCGGCCGGTCCGGCGAGCGCCGACGTTTCCAAGGCAAATACCTGCGGCCCGGCGGTCGAGGCTGCGACTTCCACCTCCACCAGGGAATCCGCAAGCTGCTTGAACGCGTGAACCCCGCACCCCAGGAGCCGGAGAGCCACCAGCGTGAGCCCGGCCGGCAACTGCAGACGGATGCGCCCCGACGCCGGGATTCGGGTAACGACGGCGAAGACCTTTCCCGTGGACTGGTCCCGGGTGAAGTACCCCCAGCCGGGATAATCCCACCCTTCGGCGTGGCCACACCCATACACCGCCTCCCCGTTGACGGCGAGCCACTCCCCCACCCCGCGGGCGATCTCCACTTCCGCGGGGGCCATGGAACCATCCCCGCGCGGCCCAAAATTCAACAACAGATTGCCGCCGAGCGACGTGCAGTGGGCGACCATGTCCACGATGTCGAACGGGTGTTTCAGCGTCGATTGCGCCCATTCCCCCTGGTGGTAGCCCCAGCTGGCTTGCGGGATGGTCATACAGGCCTCCCAATCACGGGCGGCAACGCTGATATCCCACGGTTCCGGCAGCCTGCGCTCGTAGCCGCTTTCGTAGTCGCCCATGAGCAGTCCGTTGGAATCAACGTGTCTGGCGCCAAGATCGTCAGCCCGAAGCCTGCTGTTGACCACCACTCCCGGCAGACGATCCTTGAGCATCCGCTCGACTTCCCAGGTCCACCACCCATTGGCCTTGACGGATTCGTCCCACGTCCCGTCGAACCAGAACCCTTTGACGCCCGGGTACCGTTCCGCCAGTTCCTCCAACTGTTTCATTGCGAAGTCCAGGTAGCGGGCGAAAGCCGCCTGGTCGCCGTCGTTCTCCAGCGTGAAGCGCCAGTCCGGGTGGTGCCAGTCGAGCACCGAGTAGTAGAAGCAGACGTCGATCCCCCGCGACTGGTACGCCTCGATGAGTTCGGCCAGCACATCACGGCCGGAGGGCGTGTTGCCCATGTGGAAATCCGTGTAGGCGCTGGGCCAGAGGCAGAAACCGTCGTGGTGCTTGGTGGTGACCGTCATGTACTTCGCGCCGAGGGCGAGCGCAGTGTCCGCCCACCGGCCGGCGTCGAAATCGGCCAAGGTGAAGTCGTTCGCGAGGGCTCCCCAGCGCTCCTGCGGGATCTTGGCGACGCGCGGCAGGAACTCGGCCGCGAACTCCACGTCCTTCCCTTCCCACCTGCCAGCGGGCAACGAGTAGAGCCCCCAGTGGACGAACTGGCCCAGTCGATGGCCCCGGAACCGGCGCATCGCCTCGTCCTGCCGCGGCTCAGTCCGGGAGGCTCCGTATTTGAGCTCGATCATTTCCCCACCTGCCCGTCCCACGGCACGAACGTCCGCAGGTCAAAAGTGTGCGACGTGCCGCTCGGCCAGGACACGGAAACTTCCGTTCCGGAAACCACGACGACGGCAGCCGCCTTGAGCGATTCGGGCTCCGGAGCAGGACCCGGGCTGAGCGTGTGGAGGGCAACGTGGACCGACTCCCCGGCGGTGCGCTGCGCCGTGAGGTGCGGAACGGCCGAGTGTTCACCCATGGCATTGGCCCCCGTGTACCTGGTGGTTCCGGCGTCCTGCCATCCGTGCAATCCGGTGACGGCAGCGAAAACATCTCCTTTGCCAACCCAGGCCGAAGATCCCGCTTTTCCCGTAGCCACCGGTGCGGCATCTGCCACGGCGTGCCCGCCTTCACGAACGGCGTATTCCATAGGACCCCGCACCAAGTGGCATCGGAGTTCGTGGATGCCTTCGACTACCGAAACAGTAGTGACGGCAGTGCCGGGCAACGCCTTCCCATACAGCTGCGGGATGTGGACGGAACCGCTGACGAGTCCCTCCGTGCGGGTGGCGCGCAAGGCACAACGCCGGCTCGCCACGCCGTCGGACCCCAACAGGGCGAGGTGGCCGTCGATATTGTCTTCCCACGCGGCCCCGGTTCCTGGCGCCGTGTGCGTGGAATAGGAAAACTTGGCGTAGTGGGGGTCGTCCGGATCTGTGCCGCCGCCCACGGGCAGACCGCAATGGTCGCTCCCGTGGTTGGTGAGCCGTACCAAGCCGGACTCACTGTTCACCGTCCAATCAAGATCAGGCAAGGACCGCACCACCGCGGGACCATCGCTCGGCTGGGACTCCTCCGCGTCCTGCCACACCCGGTGCTCCGCGGGCAGAGCCAAGCCGAGGAAGCCTATGCCCGCCAGGTACGGCGAACCGAAGCCGCTGTAGGCCTGGCTGGATCCCGGATGGTCGGCGTACCAGCCCAGGCCCGGCGGCCCGTCCACCCCCACGCCCTTGGCGGTGAAGTTCGCCAACACCCCGGATGCCAAACGGCGAGTGGCACCGGGCGTCAGCGGGTTCACCCCCGAGATCTCCGCACACCACAACGCAGCCAGGACCGCAGTGCGATAGGCCAAGGATCGGCCTACATGCAGGACCGCACCGTCACTGGCGAACATCAGGCTCTGCGTACCCACAAAGTCCCGCAAACGCTCACGGTGACGGCGGCCCTCCGGGGTGCCCTCACGGCCCGTCATCGCATACCAAGCCCACAAATACGGGTGGATGGCCCAGGCGTTGTAATAGTCGATGGAGTGCTCCGGGCCGTCCGTGTACCAGCCATCCCCCAGGTACCAGGACTCCACCCGGGCCACGTTCCGTTCACCCTTGCAGCCCGAAACGTCCTCGCCCACCGAACGAAGGAAACCCTCCGCCATGGCCGGGAAGAGCTGCCAGTTGTTGCCCCACACCTCAAGACGGGCATGATGCCGCAACCAGTCCACCACCTGCTTCTTCTCCGCTGCGGACAGCGGCTCCCATAGCCATTCCCGCGCAATGTGGAGCGAGAAGGCGATGTTGGCGGCCTCCACGATCGAGTTGGTCACGCCCAATAGAGGGGACTTGCACGTCACACCCAGAGGCCACGCCTCCGGACCGCCAGGATCGGTACCCGCCAGCAGCGCCTCCCGGTACCAGGCAGCCAGGCCCAGGTGGTCCTCACCACGGGCACCCGCGATCCGGGGAGCCGCCATGAGCAGGCTACGGCCAATGGTCTCCATCCCTTCCCGGCGCTCGCCGTCACGGGTGACGTGGCCCGGCAGGCGCGGACTGGCCTTGAGCGGGCTGGAGTACTGGCGGATGTGTTCGAGCCAACGATCCGCTGTGGCTTCCCAGTGGCCGCGGGTCCACCCCGTAAACGGGGACAGGGCAGGGTCGGGATCGGGGAGCCACGGCTGGCTTACTGGCAAGGGCTGTGTCACGGTGTTGGTTTCCTTGGGTTCTACTTGGCCAGGGCTGATTCGTATTCGCCGCGGATGGTGTCGCCGCCGTTCTTCTTCCAGTCAGCCACGGCACCCTTGAGGGCCTCCATGGTGCCGCGCCCGGCAATCACGGCGGTGGCAGCGTCGGTGACGGGCTGGCCCAACTTGGCACCCTTGCTGGCGTTCGTGGGGCTGAAGAGCGTGCCACACGGGTCCTCGACCCCCATGGGAATGAGCTTGGAGTAGGCATTGTGCATGACGTCCACGATGTCCTTGTTGCTGGGGTCGTACACCACCTGTTGGGGCGCAGCGAGGTACTTCCAGGGCACGGCATTGTCCAGGAGCGCGCGCTCGGTGACCACGGGGTTGCCGTTGCCGTCCAGGGTGTAGTCCGCTCCCTCGGCGCCGTAGTTGAGCAGGAGGTACTCCTCGCTGCCGAAGGGCGCCGCCAGGAAGTTGGCCACGGAGAGGACTTCCCTGAGCTTGGCGTCGTCGGCTTTCTTGAGCATGACGGTGGCGAACGTGATGTTGTCCAGCCAGGTCTGGGCCTTGCCGCCATCGTGGCCTACCGGGATGAACGGCACGGCTTTGTTGGCCTTGTTCGCAGCGGGGATGCTGCGGCCGTAACCGGTGGGTCCTATGTAGGCGGGCAATCCGTCGTAGATCATGGCCACCTTGCCGGAAATGAAGGAGTTCACCATCTGCGACTTGGTCCAGCCCTCGGAACCCGGCACGTACAGGCCGTCCTTGTAGAGCTTGGCTGCGAACTCGATCGCGGCCATGTATTCGTCCGTCTCGAACGCCCTGGTGAGTTTGCCGCCGTCGTTCTTCCAGACGTTGGGCGTGCGGAACATGTGGTGGAGCATGGTGAGCCCGAACTTGGTGCTGCCCAAGGCCCATTGGTTCCTGGACGGGTTGGTCAACTCCTTGGCCACCCGGTAGAAGTCGTCCTTGTCCTTGATGTCCTCGGTTGACTTCACACCCACGGCTTCCAGCAACGTCTGGTTCACGAAGCCGGAACCACCGGTCAAGTTCCGCGGGATGGGCAGCGAGTACAGCTTGCCGGCCTGGACAGTCTGCTTCCAGAACACTTCCGGGATGGCGGCGAGGTTCGGATAGTCCTTGACCTTGTCTCCGCCCAGCAGCGGGGTGAGGTCGGCGCATTTCGCTTGCAGGAATTCCACGATGTTCGGCACGGCAGCGCCGTCGTTCAGCATGAGGTCCGGCAGCTCACCACCGGCGATGATCGTGTTGAACTTGGTGGCGTAATCGTCCGAGGACACGGACGTGATGTACACCTGCCCGCCGAGGCGCTTCTCTATCGCCTGCCATGCGGGGTTGTCTTCCCGGGCATTCGGCGCGGTGCCGAAGAGGTTGGTGATGGCCGTGATTTTGCCGCCGCTGAGCGGCGCTTTCTCCACGCTCCGGAATGGTGCCGGGTACTTGTAGAACGCCGCCGGAACACCCTCGGCCGTGCCGGCGATGTCTGCGGCGGCCGCCTTGAGGGGGACGTGAGTGGGCAGCAGGGCTTCGCTCGCGTTGGATGCCACGCCGGTGGTGCGCTGGCCGCAGCCGGCAAGGGCGCCTCCGCTGAAGAGGGCCAAGGCGCCGATGCCTGCGACCGAGAGGAAGTTCCGGCGGCTGGGGCCGGCAGAGGGTACTGCGTTCATGGGGCTTCCCTTTCAAGAATGGAGAGTTTGACTAGCCTTTGATGGCGCCGGTGAGGACGCCCTTGGTGAAGTACCGCTGGAGGAACGGGAACACGATCACAATCGGGATCAGTGAAATCACGACGACGGCCATCTGGATCGCTTGCGACGGCACCGCCACCTCGGCTACTGCCGAGTCGCCCATCGGCTGGCCGAGCAGCACGTACTGGCGCAGGATCATGGACAACGGCCACTTGTCGTCGTTCAGGTAGAGCATCGCGTTGAAGAATGCGTTCCAGTACCCCACCGCGTAGAACAGTCCGACGACGGCCAGCACGCCCCGCGAGAGTGGCAGCACCATCTGGACCAGGATGCGGAAGTCCCCCGCACCATCGATCCTGGCGGCCTCGAAAAGTTCCTGCGGGAGGTTCATGAAGAAGGAACGGACCACCACAAGGTTGAAGGCGCTCATCAGGGTGGGCAGCACCAAGGCGGCGTAGCTGTCCAGCAGGCCGAGTTCCTTGACCATGAGGAAGCTGGGGATGATGCCGGGACTGAAGAGCATGGTGAAGAGGGCGGTCATGAGGAAGAAGCGGCCGCCCACGAGGTCGCGCCGGGTCAGTCCGTAGGCCATGGCAACGGTGACCACCAAGGACAACGCCGTTCCCACGGTGGTGATGAGGAGCGAACGAACCAGCGCGTCCGTGACCACTCCACCGGCAAAGATGGTTTGGTAGGCGGCGAACGTGGGCTCTTTGGGGAACAGGACAAGGCCGTTGTTGTTGGCGATCTCGGACTGGCTGGAGAGGCTCGTGGCCAGGACCGCCAACAAGGGATACAGGGCCAGGAAGCAGATGACCACCAGCGCGATGGCCTTGGACAACTGGACCGCCGTGTTCGGTTTCTCCATCCATACCGGGCGCTGGCTCTTGCGCCCTCGGGCCGGGCTTTTGCGCCCTCGGGCCGGCCCCGCCATCAGGGTGCTACTTTGACTTGCCATTGGAATAGACACCTTCCTGTCCAAAGAAATGCGCGAGCTTGTTGGCTCCGAGCACCAGTGCCAGGCCCACCACACCCTTCACGAGTCCAACCGCTGCGGCCGGACCCCACTGGCCGTCCTGGATGCCGTGGAAATACACATAGGTGTCCAGTACCTCGCCGGCGCCCGGGCCTACGTTGTCGCGTTGCAGGACGATCTGTTCGAAGCCGACGGAGAGGATGCTGCCCAGGTTGAGGATGAGAAGCAGGATGATCACCGGCATGATGCCGGGCAGGGTGATGTGCCACAGTCGATGCCTGGCGTTGGCCCCGTCCACGGCGGCGGCCTCGTACAGTTCCTGGTCCACGTTCATGAGGGCGGCCAGGAAGATGATGGTGCCCCAGCCGGCGTCCTTCCAGATGGATTGGATGGTCACCAGGAAGGGGAAGAATTCGGGGGTGGTCATGGCGTCGAAGCGCGGCAGGCCAAGGTTTTCCAACAGGTGCGGCACGGCGCCGGTGGCGCCCAGGACTTCGGAGAACACGGCCACGATGATCACCCAGCCGATGAAGTGCGGCAGGTAGACCACGCTTTGGACGAATTTCCGGATCCTGTCAGAGACGATGCTGTTCAGCAGGAGCGCCAGGCAGATGGGGACCGGGAAGAACAGGGCGAGCTGGAGGCCCGTGATCACCAAGGTATTGCGTAGGGCTTCCCAAAAGGCCCCGTCCTGGAACATGGCCGCGAAATTGTCGAGCCCCACCCACACGCTGTCCACGAAGCCGAGGTAAGGCTTGTAGTCGAGGAACGCGATCACGTTCCCGGCGAGCGGAACGTAGTGGAACACCACGAAGTAAAGGAACCCCGGCGCGATCAGCAACAACATCACTTTGTCGCGCCGGATCCTTGCCATGAGGCCCTTCTTGCGGCCCTGGCCCGCGGCACGTTGCCCCGGTTGGCCACCACGACGGCGACCTTCCGCCGCCGGGGCCGGCCCACCGGCGTCGGGCGTCGCCTGGGGCATGAGTGTTTGGCTGCTGCTGCTCATGTATTTCCTCTGTCTGCGCCTTCTGGGGGCGGATGTGGAGTGGCCCGGCGCTGCTGCGCCCTGTGGCTTGAAATAGTAAGCGTTTACTATAGGGAACAAGCTACTCACACGCATGATGTGATGTCAACAACATAGACAAATCCTTTTATTCAGTGCTCAAGCGGGATTGACAGGTCTTTGAGCGCGCCCCTAGTGTGATTCTTGATAGCAAACGCTTTCTATACTTTTCTACTGACGAAGCGGATGGAAACCAGCTGTGACCACCAATCTCCAGCAAGCAGGCGCCTTGAAAGCTGCGTTCGTGATGGGCCGCAAGAACCTGGCAACCCTGTTCAGCACGGAGGACCTCGCCCGCTTGAACGGGCTCGTGCACCTGCTGGACCCCGAGCCCATCTCCGACTTTTCCCGCGCCGGAACCTCCGGGCTGCTTCGCGACGTTGAACTCCTCATCACCGGATGGGGCGCACCCGTCATCGATGCCGCAGTGCTGGACAAGCTGCCGGAGCTTCGCTGCATCGTCCACGCGGCCGGGACGGTCAAGACCTTCCTCTCGCCGGAAGTGTACGAGCGCGGAATCCAGGTGTCGTCGTCGGCCTCCGCCAATGCCGTTCCGGTTGCGGAATTCACCTTCGCCGCGATCGTCATGGGCCTCAAGCGGGCGCGGCGGTTCAGCGAGCAGCTCCGCCTTACCGGGGCGTCCCGCAACACTGCCGGCTTCCCCGCCATCGGCACCAATGGCGTGACCATCGGCCTCGTGGGCGCCTCGCGCGTCGGACGCCTGGTGATCAACCTCCTCAAGAACCTCGACGCGAGGGTGCTGGTCTACGATCCCTACCTTGACGCCGTCGAAGCTTCCGCGCTGGGAGTCGAGGTGGTCGGACTGGACCAGTTGTGCGCGCTGTCAGATGTAGTGAGCGTCCACGCCCCGGACATCGCCGAAACTCGCGGCCTCATCGGACGCAGGCAACTGGGCCTCATGAAGGACGGCACGCTGGTCATCAACACGGCACGGGGAGCGTTGATCGACGCTCCCGCGCTCACGGCCGAACTGGTCCGCGGCCGGCTCGACGCTTATCTTGACGTCACAGTTCCAGAACCCCTGCCCGCCGATTCCGTCCTGCACACGCTGCCCAACGTGGTGGTGACGCCCCACATCGCCGGTGCAATGGGCAACGAAATCCACCGTTTGGGCAGCCACGCGGTTACGGAAGTCCGCCGGCTAAGCGAGGGCTTGCCCCTGGCCTATCCGGTATTGGCCGCAGATCTTGCGAGAATCGCCTAGTGACTGCAAAGAGCTCCTCGACAGACCAGGTCCCCGCACGCGGCGGCACCGGCGCAACCATCGCCGACGTCGCTCAGGCCGCAGGGGTCTCCGTGGCCACTGTTTCCCGGGCCCTTAGCGGCAACTATCCCGTGGCGAAGGCCACGCGCGAGCGCATCTTCCGCTCCGTCACGGAACTTGGTTACGTGGCCAATGCCCATGCCCGGGCCCTGGCTGGCGCCACGACGCGAACGGTGGGCATCATCATCAACGATGTCGCGGACCCCTTCTTCGCCTACATCGCCCGCGGCGTGGAACGCCAGGCGAGCGCCGAGGGCCGCCTGTGCCTCATCACAGCCACCCACGGGGACAAAGAGCGCGAACTCGCGCTGGTAGACCTCATGCGGGAACAGCGGACCGATGCCGTGATCGTCGTGGGCGGCGCCTCCGACGACCCCCGCTACCGCAGGCAGATGGCAGACCGCGCACGCGCACTGGCCGCCGCCGGCTCATGCCTGGTGTTGTGCGGGCGCCCCTCCCTGGGCTCCGGAGTACCCACCAAGATGGTCACCTACGACAACGAAGGAGGCGCCTTCGCCATCACGGATTACCTCATCTCGCAGGGACACCGACGGATCCTCTACGTCGGCGGACCCCGCGATTTTTCGACGACGGCGTCCCGGCTGGCGGGCTTCTACCGTGCCTTGGATGCGCGCGGAATCGAGCGCGATCCGGCATTGGTGCACGAGGGCGCCTTTGGCCGCGGCTTCGGCTACAGCCGGATGCGGGAGCTCCTGGACCAGGACCTCGGTTTCACTGCGGTCTTTGGTGCCAACGACCTCGTGGCGGCCGGCATCCTCGAAGCGCTCGAGGAACGCGGCCTCCGGGTTCCGCAGGACGTCTCGGTGGTGGGCTACGACGACGTTCCCGTGGCCAGCGAGCTGCGGCCGCGCCTCACCACCGTTCGGGTTCCGCTGGAGGAACTGGGGCGCGAAGCCGTCCGCCTGGCTCTGGCCCAGTCGCCGCACGACGCCGGAGCCTCCTCCGACAACACCCTCACCGTCGGAACGCACATCGTCATCCGCGATTCGGTCTCGCCTGCCGGAATGTCCTGAGCACTTTTGTTCATTCCTGTTGAGGGGTCCCGGAACCGGACATAGGGTTGCGGAAACTTCCGGCGCAACCTCCACCCCATCACGCCCAGGAACGGAGCACTTTTGAACTTCACAGGATCCACCATGAGCCGAAGGACCCTCTTCCGCACCGCTGGCGCAGCAGCGCTCGCCGGAGCCTTGCTTTCCCAGGCCGGCCCGTCGTTCGCCGATCCTGCCGGGTTGCAGGAACTCATCGACCGGCGGCGGCTGGTCCTCACGGGCAGCCGCAGCGCAGAGGGAGTCCCCGAGCTGGCGGCGCAACTGGACGGCATGGGGCAAACCGCTGAAAAATGGTGGAGCTCCATGGACACGGCACCGGTCCGGACTTCCTTGTGGAATGACATTCCCCTGACCGGAATCGGCCAATCGGCCACCGCTACTGGCAACCTTGGCCTGCACTTCAACCGGCTCTACGACATGGCCTTGGGATACGCGGTTCCGGGAAACCCCTATGCGGGCAACGCCGACCTCGCGGCGGACATCGTGGCCGGACTGCAATTGCTCAGCGACACGGCCTACAACTCCACGATCCGGGCGGCCGGGAACTGGTGGTTCTGGGAAATCGGTGTGCCGCGCAAGAGCGTGGATATCCTGACCCTCCTGCACGCCGAAGTTCCCGATGCCCTGCGCACCTCGCTGTTGGCTGCCGTCCGCTGGTTCGCGCCCAACCCCAATTGGCGCGGGCGTGCTACATCCCTGGCGGAGACCGGAGCCAACCGCGTGGACAAGTCCTTGGCTTGCTGCATGCGGGGCATCCTGGACGGCAGGACCGATGAGATTGCGCTGGGCCGGGACGCCCTCAGCGACACGGTCCGCGGGGGAACCAACAGCGTCTTCACGTACGTGACCAGCGGCGACGGCTTCTACACCGACGGCTCCTTTGTGCAGCATACGTATCTCCCCTATGCCGGTACGTACGGCGTGGTGGCGTTGGCCGGCATCGCCGAGATCATTGCCATGCTCGGCGGCAGCACCTGGGCGGTGAATGATCCAAAGCAGTCAGTGCTCCTCGACGCCGTGGAGGACACCTATGCGCCGTTCGTCTGGGACGGCCGGATCATGGACACCGTGCGCGGACGTGCCGTATCCCGGCAACGTGAACCCGACTATGTGAGCGGCTTCGGACTGATTTCCGCAGTGCTCCTGCTGGCGCCCGGCTGCGAGGAGCCCTACCGCTCGCGTTTCCTGTCGTTGGCCAAGGGCTGGCTGGAGCGCTGCGCGGACCAGAAACTCGTGGGCCATCCGACGCAAAGCCTGGCAAAGTCGTTGCTGTCCCTGGCTGTACTGTCCGACATTTCGGTGTCCGCCGCTCCGGCCCCTGTCTACACCCGGATGTTCGCCGACCAGGACAGGCTGGTGCACCACCGGCCCCAATGGGGCTGCACCGTGAACCTCTCGTCCAAGCGCATTGGCCGCTATGAATGGGGTAACAGCGAAAACAACCTCGGCTGGTACCAGGGCGATGGCATGACCTTCGTCTACACCCGGAAGGATCCCTCCCAGTTCAGTGCGGACTTTTGGCCCACCGTCGATCCGTATGGGCTTCCGGGCACCACGGTCAACGACCAGCTCCGTGTCAGCGGCGCGGGCGGTGCCGGTACAGGGATCCCCCGCGCCTACCAGGCCTTTGCCGGAGGCCTCACGGTTGACGGCCGGTGGGGAGTCATCGGCATGGACCACCTCAACCACAACAAGACCCTCTCCGGCAGGAAGTCCTGGTTCTTCCTGGACGATGCCCTGGTGTGCTTGGGCTCGGCCATTACGGGCACGGGTGGGGCCGCTGTGCAGACCACCATCGAGAACAGGGCCTTCGCGGCGGGCTCCGTACCGGCGGTGCGCACCGATTCCCGCAACCGCTCCATGGCCCCCGGCGACGCCGCCGTGACGGTCAAACGCTCGGTTCACATCGAGGACCACGGAGGCTACGTCCTGCTTGACGCCCCGGGAGTGTCCGGCGCTGTGGACGTGGCCGTGGTCCGGCGCTCCGGGAGCTGGTACGACGTCAACTCAGGCGCTGACACGGGCGGAAGTGCAGATCCGGTCACCCGCGACTACGTCAGCATCACGCACCGCCATGGGAAGGACCCGGCCGGATTCGGTTATGCCTACATGGCATTGCCGGCAGCCACGCACGACTCCACCTTCGCCCAGTCCGCAAACCCCGACGTGAAGGTCCTGGCGAACTCGGCTGATGTCCAGATGATTGGCGTGGACAAGGAAGGCCTGGTGCTGGCCAACTTCTACACAGCAGGCAGTGCGGAGGGATACACGGCATCCGGCCCCTGCACGCTAGCGGCGCACCGTGTTGACGGAAAGCTGACCGTTTCCATCGCGGATCCGTCCAGGACGCAGAGCAGTGTCCGGATCACCCTTCCCGGGACGTGGAACTCGGTGGAACAGGCGGACGAGGGTGCGCGACTCAGCGGCAACAACACGATCGAGGTCCAGCTCGACGGACATGGCCACCAGAAGAACCTGACGCTGCGCACCTAGGCGGGCTCCGCCGTCGTACCCGCACAACGCCAAAGGAGGGCCGGGAAATCCCGGCCCTCCTTGGGTGTTTGAAGCGGTGAGGCTTACGCGTGGGCCTTGATGGCTGCGGCGAGGACCTCAAGGCCGTCGATGAGCAGTTCGTCGCTGATCACCAGCGGCGGGAGCAGGCGGATCACGTTGCCGTAGGTGCCACAGGTGAGGATGATGACGCCTTCCTGGAGGCAGGCGGCGGCAACAGCCTTGGTGAGCTCGGCGTTCGGCTCCTTGGAACCGGCCTGGACCAGTTCGATGGCCAGCATGGCGCCACGGCCGCGGATGTCGCCAACTACGGAGACCTCGTCAGCCAGTTCGCGGAGCTTGCCCAGGGCGAGTTCTTCAATGTGGCGTGCGCGGCCGTTGAGGTCGTGCTGTTCCATGGCGTCGATCGCTGCCAGTGCTGCTGCACAGGCAACCGGGTTGCCACCGTAGGTGCCGCCGAGGCCGCCGGGGTGAACGGCGTCGAGCAGGTCGGCGCGGCCGGTGATCGCAGACAGCGGCAGGCCGCCGGCGATGCCCTTGGCCATGGTGATGATGTCCGGGACAACACCTTCGTGGTCAACGGCGAACCATTCGCCCGTGCGGCAGAAGCCGGACTGGACCTCGTCGGCGATGAAGACGATGCCCTTTTCCTTGGCCCATGCGGACAGTGCCGGCAGGAAGCCTTCGGCCGGAACGATGAAGCCGCCCTCGCCCTGGATGGGTTCGATGATGATCGCGGCAACCTGGTCGCCGCCGATCTGCTTCTCGATCATGGTGATGGCGCGCTTGGCTGCCTCGGCACCGGTGATTTCCGGGTTCTCTTCACGGAACGGGTAGCTCATGGGCATGCGGTAGACCTCAGGCGCGAACGGGCCGAAGTTGGTCTTGTACGGCATGGCCTTGGCGGTCAGTGCCATGGTCAGGTTGGTGCGGCCGTGGTAGGCGTGGTCGAAAGCTACGACGGCGTCGCGGCCGGTGGCGAGGCGGGCAACCTTGACAGCGTTTTCCACGGCTTCGGCGCCGGAGTTGAACAGCACGGTGCGCTTGGCGTGGTCGCCCGGGGTGAGGCGGTTCAGCTGCTCGGCAACTGCGACGTAGCCCTCGTACGGGGTCACCATGAAGCAGGTGTGCGTGAAGTGCGCGGCAGCTTCCTGGACGGCGGCAACGACGGCGGGGGCGGACGCGCCGACGCTGGTCACGGCGATGCCGGAACCGAGGTCGATGAAGGAGTTGCCGTCGACGTCGCGGATGATGCCGCCGTCGGCGTCTTCGACGTAGACGGGAACGCCGGAGGCGACACCGGCAGCAACGACGGCGAAGCGGCGCTCGGCCAGTGCCTGCGACTTCGGGCCGGGGAAAGCGCCGTTGATGTTGCGCTTCTGCTCGATGCGGTACGAGAGTTCGTTCGCGGTGGTGGTCATGAGGGGGTGCCTTTCTAAGAACAGGAAAAACTACGCGTCGAGTGCGGACATCACGTGCTTGATGCGCGTGTAGTCCTCGACGCCGTACATGGAGAGGTCCTTGCCGTAGCCGGACTGCTTGAAGCCACCATGCGGCATTTCAGCGGTCAGCAGGATGTGGGTGTTGATCCACACGGCACCGAAGTCCAGGTCGCGACTCATGCGCATGGCCGTGCCGTGGTCGGTGGTCCAGACGCTGGACGCGAGGGCGTATTCGACGTCGTTCGCCAACTCGAGCGCTTCGGCTTCGGTGGTGAACTTCTGGACCGTGATAACGGGGCCGAAGGTTTCCTTCTGCACGATGTCGTCGCTCTGCTTGGCGCCGGTGATGATGGTCGGCTCGAAGAAGAAGCCCTTCTCGCCTGCACGGTGCCCACCGGTGACAATCTTGCAGTTCTCCGGCAGGTTCTCCACCACGGAAGTCACGGCGTTGAAGTGGTTGACGTTGTTCAGCGGGCCGAAGTAGTTGTCTTCGTCGTTCTGCGAACCGGTCTGCAGGGTCTTGGTGTGCTCCACCATCGCTGCCACAACGTCATCGTGGACCGAGTCCTCGATGAGCACGCGGGTGATCGCGGTGCAGTCCTGGCCGGCGTTGAAGAAGGCGAACTCGGCGATGGCCGCGGCGCTCTTCTTGATGTCGGCGTCCTTGAACACGATCGCGGGAGCCTTGCCGCCGAGTTCCAGGTGGGCACGCTTAAGGCCCTTCGCGGCACCACTAGCGACGGCGATGCCTGCGCGGACGGAACCGGTGATGGACACCAGGCCGGGGACCTTGTGCTCCACCATGAGGGAACCGGTCTCACCCGTGCCCAGGACGACGTTGAGGACACCGGCCGGGAAGATTTCGCCGGCAAGGCGGGCGAGAACCAGTGTGGATTCAGGCGTGGTGTCTGAGGGCTTGAGGACAACCGTGTTGCCGGCGGCCAGGGCGGGGCCGATCTTCCAGATGGCCATGAGGAACGGGTAGTTCCACGGCGCAACCTGGGCTACGACACCGATCGGCTCGCGGCGCACGTAGGAGGTGTGGCCCTCGAAGTACTCGCCAGCGGACTTGCCTTCGAGGAGGCGGGCGGCACCGGCAAAGAAGCGGAGCTGGTCTGCACCGGCAGCGACTTCCTCGGAAGCGATGAGGGACCGGACTTGGCCTGTGTTCCGGTGCTGTGCTTCAACGAGTTCGTCGCTGTTGGCCTCGATCGCGTCGGCGAGCTTGAGCAGGAGGAGCTGGCGTTGGCCCGGGGTGACGTGCTTCCAGGTCTTGAAAGCCTCGTTAGCGGCAGACATGGCAGCGTCAACGTCTGCCTGCACCGAAATGGGCGACTTGGCGACGACCTCCCCGTTGGTGGGATTCACGACATCCAGGAGACCCGTACCTGACGGCGTAACAAATTCGCCGTTGATGAAGTTCTGCAAGGTTTGAACCACGGTGTGCAACCCTCTTTCGGTGTGTTGGCATGGCTGGTTAGCTGATCAGAGCCTATGCCAGCGGGGTGTCCCAAGGAATAGTCAGCTGCACACACCCGATGCCGGCTCTTAGTGCGCTTGCCCAGTGGCAGGTTAGGCTTGGAAGCATGGCCATGTCCCTTGCTTCACTCGTTGCTGTCCCCTCCCTGAAACTCCGGAAAACGGGGGCGGCGGAAACAACATGGAACCAGGACATCAGCTGGGTTGCCGTCACGGAACTCGAGGATCCGCAGCGCTTCCTGAGCGGCGGCGAACTGGTCCTCACCACCGGTTTGCGCCTCAAGAGCGCCGCCGACCAGCGACGCTTTGTCCGGCAGGTACAGCGGGCGGGAGCCGTGGGCATCGGCTTCGGCATCGGCCTGACGCACGAGGCCGTACCGGAACCCCTGATCGCCGAGGCCAACCGCTGGGGGCTGCCCTTGGTTGAAGTGCCCTACGAGATCCCCTTCATCGCCATCGGAAAGCTCGTGGCCGAATCCCATTCCGCGGACCACTATTCCAATCTGGAACGGCTCCTGGCCGGCCACCAGATCCTGGCCCGCGCCCTGCTCACTGGTGGTGGCTTGGCCGAACTCCTCAAACAGCTGGGGAGCATGCTCCGGACGGACGTGGTACTCACCCAGTTCAGCGCCCAACTGTACAACAGCGTGCCCGGCAAGCCTGCCCCGACGGCCGAGGGTTGGGCCTCCTATCCGATTCCCACCGGCCGCCGCGACGCCTGCACCTTGTGGTTGCGGCAACCGTTCATCGACTCCGGGATTGTGAGCTACGCGCAGAACCTGATCAGCGTGGAGCTCAACAACATGGTCAAGCAGCGCCAGGCCCAGCGCGCCATGGCCGGACAGGTGCTGGACGACGTCATCCATGGCACCCTGGAAACCATCGAGGCCGCCCGGCGTTTGGCAGGCGTGGGCATCAACAGCACCCGGAAGAACGTGGTGCTGGTTGCCGAATCCGCGGCACACCACAAGCAACTGGTCAGCATCTCCCTGCCCCAGATGCTGGAAGGTGGCGTGAGCGCCGTCGTCGGGAAGGACCTGGTGGCGGTGGTGGCCGACGACGGCAGCTCGGCAACCGCCCTCGCCAAGAGCCTGAGCGACCACCTGCAGGAAGCGGGCATCCACGCCGTGATCGGCATCGGCGGCGCCTACACCAAGCCGAACGGCTTGCGCTGGAGCTACTTCGAGGCGCGCGACGCCGTGGCGCACGGCTTGCCGGTCAACGAACCCGAGCGGCTGAGCCTGACATCGCTTTTGCTGGCCAGCGAGGACGTTCCCTTGGCGGACATGGCGAGCGAGTCGCTCACTCCCCTGCGGAAATTCGACGCCGCCCATGGTGCCGAGCTCGTGGCCACGTTGGAGAGCTACCTGAATCACAACGGCTCCGTCGCCGCGGTGGCCGAGGCGCTGACCCTCCACCGGAACACGGTGCGTTATCGGCTGGCCCAGATCACCGAGCTCACCGGCTACGACCCCTCCCAAACCCAGGACCGCGTGCAGTTGTGGCTGGCGTTGGCTGTCCAGCGCCTGGGGTCGCGCAACCCGCGGTAGGAGTACGACGGCGGCGTCCGCTTGGGTGCCGCCGCGCTGCGTTCAGGAGCTACGGGAGAGATTCGCCACAGAAGTCTAGACATTAGACGTCAAACGTCTAACCTTTAAATATGGCGACGACTTCACTTACGACAACGACAGGAAACATCCCTACGATCTCCCCCGGCAGCGCTGCTGCAGTAACCAGCGCCCGCGCACCCAAGTCCCGCGTGGTCGTCGTCGTTGGCGTCATTGCCGTGATCCTCATCGGCCTTAATCTCCGGGCCGGCATCACCAGCGCGGCCGCCTTGTTCCACGAACTCCAGCAGTTCCTCGGCTATGGCGCCCTGGTGGCCTCGATCCTCCCGTCCATCCCGCTGCTGTGCTTCGCCGTAGCCGGACTGGGTACCTCGTGGCTGACCCGCCGCGTGGGCGTCGAGAAGGCAATCTTCATCGCCCTGGCACTCCTGGCTGCCGGCCTGCTGGTGCGCGGTGTTCCGGCCACGGGCGCGCTCCTCGGCGGAACAGTCCTGGCCATGTCCGGGTTGGCCGTGTGCAACGTGGCCATGCCCTCCCTCATCCGGGAGCACTATTCCGAGCGCACGTCCATGATGACCGGCCTCTACACCTTCACCATGTCCGGCGGCGCCACATTCTCCGCGGCCGTCAGCGTCCCGCTCGCACAACAGCTGGGTTCGCCGTCCATGGGCCTCGCAGCTTGGGGCCTCCTGGGTGTTGCGGCGCTCCTCGGCTTCCTGCCGGTGGTGCTGCACAGCCACCGCAACTCCACCAAGATGGAGCGCCCCCGGGTTTCCATGTGGCCGTTGCTCCGCACCCGCTTGGGCCTCCTCATCACGGCGATCTTCACTTTCCAGGCCTTCCTGGCCTATGCCGTGATGAGCTGGTTCGCCTACATCCTGACGTCGCAGGGCCTCAGCGCTTCCGAGAGCGGCCTGCAGTTCGGCGTGATGCAGTTGGTCTCCGTTGCCGCCGGCATGATCCTGCTGGCTTTCGGCTCACGTCCCGGCATGCTGCGACCCGCCCTGTACCTAGCGAGCAGCTCTACCCTCGTGGCCATCGGCACCATGCTGTGGCTGCCCACGTCCCTGGCAGTCGTCCCGGCCATCCTGTTCGGCTTCGGCCTGGGCATCTTCCCGCTGGTCCTGGTGATCATCAGCCGCAGCGGAGGATCCACGGCGGAAACCACCGCGCTCTCCACCATCGCCCAATCGCTGGGATACTTGATTGCGGCCATCGGCCCCTTTGGCATGGGGCTGCTCCACAGTGCTACTGGTGGCTGGGTGTTGCCGTTGAGCCTGTTGTCCATTGTGGCCGTGGCGCTCATGGTCACTTGCCACCTGCTGACCAGCAAGCGCACAGCATCGAAGACCCAACCGAGGACGGCATGACCCTGACCCCTTCGCATCGCCCGGTGCTCGCCGATGAGATCACCGCCAAGCTGCGGGACATGATCAAGAGCGGCGAGTGGCCGCTGCAGGAACGCATCCCGGCCGAGCCCGAGCTCATGGCGACCCTTGGCGTTTCGCGAGGCACGTTGCGTGAAGCCATCAAGGCGCTGGCCCACTCCGGGATGTTGGAAGTGCGCCGGGGCGATGGCACCTACGTCCGCGCCAACAGCGAGATTTCCGGCGCGGCCCAGCGCATGTACCAGGAGCACACCCAGGAGCACATCGTGGAGGTGCGGCTCGGACTCGATACCCAGGCAGCACGGCTGGCCACCAAGCACGCCACCGCCGAGGACATCACGGAGATGCGCCGGCTGCTGGGCCTCCGGCACGACGCGTGGCTCGCGGAAGACTACCCCACCTGGGCTGCTGCCGATTGGGAATTCCACGAACGCGTTGCCTTGGCTTCCGGCAATCCCCTCCTGCACCAGCTCTACGTCTCCTTCGGCGGAGTGTTCCACAACGACCTGCTCCGCCAGCAGCGCAAGGACGGCTTCAACGGCATCCCGCGCGAGGGACACGATGAGTTGGTGGACGCGCTCGAAGCCCACGACCCCGAGGCCGCCGTTTCCAGCGTCTATCGGAACCTGGATTTTTGCGCGGACAAGACTCCGGTCAAGTCCTGACCGGCCCTGTTGAAAGCCCGCTGTTCCGTTGCTGCCCAGCATCGGAACAGCGGGCTTTCTACGTCCTTACGGAACAAGCAAAATGCCGGCCGCAGCCGCGTCCTTGAACCGGGCGTCGATGAGCACCACGTCCCGGCCGGCCCGGTCCAGCAAACTCGCCGCAACACTGGCCCGGTAGCCCGTGGCGCAGTGCACCCAGACCCTGGCTTCCGGCAGTTCGATCATCCGGGCGAGAAGTTCGTACACGGGCACATTGACGGCATCCAGCACATGCGAGGCCTCGAATTCCTCGGGCCTTCGCACGTCCAGGACCACATCCTCCCCCGCCCTTTCCTTCAGTAGCAGGCTCCAGTTTCCGTGGGGGTAACTGGACCGCGGGGCGCCCGGCGCCAGGGCTTCAACGTCATCACCGCCGGAATGCCCGACGGCGGCATCCGGACTGTCGATGCCGATCCTCGCCAGGTCCCGGATCGCCTTGTCCACGTCCGCGTGTGAGCCCAGGAGCGTGAGCGGCTGGTCCCATGGGATCACCCAGCCGAGGTAACTGGTGAAGTTACTGCCGTTCCCGTATTCGAAGGCCACGCTGCCCTGCAGGTGGTCCTCCGCGAAAGCCACCCGGTGCCGCAAGTCCACCACCCACTCACCGGCCAAGAGCCTGCGTCGCAGCTCAGCCGGTTCCACTGAGTCCGGGACGCCAAGGGCAGCGGGCGCGGGACCGGCAGAGTTGAGCGGGCTCATGTGGGCGTAGTACGCGGGGTACGCCGTAATGTTCGCCAGCAGCTCGGCCACGAAGTGGTCCTCACTGTCATCCGTCAGCGCATGGTTCTGCGCGGCTTGTTCACCGATGGTTGAGGAGTCCTGGTGGCTCGCCGGGCCAATGGAGCAGAAAGACCCGAAGCCGTGGGTCGGATAGAGCGCGGCCCCCGGCGCTGCCGTGTCTACGAGTTTCCTCACCGAGGAATACTGCGCGTGGGCCAACATAGCCGTATCTTCCGCGGAGACCAGGTCCGTCCGCCCGACTGAACCATAAAGAAGGCTGCCGCCGGAAAACACGGCTTCCGTGCCGCCGTCGTGCGTTGCATCACGCACCACGTACGCGAGGTGCGTGTGGGTATGGCCGGGCGTGGCGACCACGCGGACGGACAGGCGTCCCACTGAAAAGACATCCCCGTCCGCCACGGGGGTTCGTTCAAAAGAAACGTTGTCCGCGCCGTTCACCAAGTACTCGGCCGCGTGGGCCTCGGCGAGAATCAGGCCGCCGGTGACATAGTCGTTGTGCACGTGGGTTTCGGCGATGTGCGTGATCCGGACGCCCGCGGCAGATACGGCCGCTTCAACGCGGTCAATGTCACGCTGGGGGTCGATTACCAGCGCAACGGTGCCGTCGTGAACCAGGTAACTGCGGTCCCCGAGCTGGGGTGTCTCGATAACAACAACGTCCATACCCCACCTTAAAACAACGCGGGGTCACTTAGGGCCCATCCGGAAGGACCGGACCGGCCGTAAGTGACCCCGCGTTGTTGTTAGACCTGTGCGGCTACGCCATCGCGGGAGATGTTGACCATTTCCTCGCGCGGTACAACCTTGATGCGCTCACGCTTGACCTCAACGCCGTGCGACGTGCCGGCCTCTGTGGCTGCTGCGCCGAGCGCGAGCTCGTGGGCGTCAAGTGCCAGCCAACCTTCCCAGCTGGTGAACTGCACGCCGCGGCTGTCGAGGAGCTCCACGACGGCGTCTGCCGAAGGAACCTCGGCGAACGGCAGGTTTTCGCGGTCTTCCAGGAGGTACGTGACGGTCTCCAGGGCGTCGCCCTTGGTGTGGCCGATGAGGCCAACCGGACCACGCTTGATCCAACCCGTAGCGTAGAGGCCCGGAACGTGCTGGCCATCGGCGTCCAGGACGCGGCCGCCGTCGTTCGTTACGACGCCCTTCTTGTGGTCGAACTCGACGTCCGGCAGGGCCGAGCCGAAGTAGCCGATGGCGCGGTATACGGCCTGGACCGGGTAGTCGATGAACTCGCCGGTGCCGCGGGCGTTGCCCGTGCCGTCCAGTTCGGTGCGCTCGAACTTGATGCCCGCAACCTTGCCCGGGGTTTCGGCGGAGTCAACGATCTCCACCGGGCTGTGCAGGAAGTGCAGGTGCAGGCGGCGGGACGCCTTGAGCTCGGAGAGGTCCTCGGGTTGCTCGGCGATCCAGTTGGTGAGCGTACCAACCATGGTCTTGATCTGGTTGTTGGTCTGGACCTGGCGGTCGGACTCTTCGTCGAACTCGAAGTCCTCGGCGTAGAGGATGATGTCCACGTCCTTGGAGTGCGAGAGTTCGCGGAGTTCCAGCGGGGTGAACTTCACCTGGGCCGGGCCGCGGCGGCCGAAGACGTGCACGTCCGTGACAGGCGAGCTCTTCAGGCCGGCGTAAACGTTGTCCGGGATTTCGGTGACCAGCAGGTCGTCGGCGTGCTTGGACAGGACGCGTGCAACGTCCAGGGCCACGTTTCCGTTGCCGAGCACAGCGATTTCGGTGGCTTCCAGCGGCCATTCGCGGGAAACGTCCGGGTGCCCGTCAAACCAGGAGACGAAGTCGGCGCCGCCGAAGGAGCCTTCGAGTTCAATGCCCGGGATGTTCAGGTCCGCGTCCTTGATGGCACCCGTTGCGAAGATGATGGCGTCATAGTGCTTGCGGAGGTCCTCGATGGACAGGTCCGTGCCGTAGTCCACGTTGCCGAAGAAGCGGATGTCGCCGCGGTCCAGCACCTTGTGCAGGGCGTTGACGATGCCCTTGATGCGGGGGTGGTCCGGGGCAACGCCGTAGCGGATCAGGCCGTACGGTGCCGGGTAGCGGTCAAAGAGGTCGATGCTGACGTTGAGTTCGCCGCTCTTCACGGCTTCGCTCTTGGTCAGGATGTCAGCTGCGTACACGCCGGCAGGGCCGGAGCCGATGACGGCGACGCGAAGCGGACGGTCCGCAGAACCTACGGGGGTGCTTGTTGACACGGCTGTGTTCCTTCTTCTGTTCAGTCCTCCCAACTGAGTCGCATTTGTGCGCGTTTTGAAGGCTCATAACGCGCACAAGTGCTACTTAGTTGGGCCGGGGGCTAGTTGGTGCGGACGCGGGGACGGTTGGGGGTAATGGTGCTGTAGTCAGCGGTCTTGAAATGCTGCGGGGCGAAGGGGCTGACGCGGACAACATCGCCGATGACGATCACCGCTGGATTGGCCACGCCGACGGCTTCCGCCTGGTCCGCGATGGTCTCCAACGTGCCGATCGTGACGCGCTGCTGCGGCAAATACCCGTTCTCCACGATACCTACTGGAGTGTCCAAAGGCAGACCCGAGGCGGCAAGGGCGCCCGCGGACTCGCGCAATTGCGCCACGCCCATGAGCAACACCACAGTGTGATCGGGGCGTGCGGGAACCTCGGACAACTCTTCATGGCCGGTCACCACGCTGAAGCCCTTGGCCAGTCCGCGGTGCGTCACCGGGATGCCGGCAGCGGCGGGAACCGAGATCGCGGACGTCACGCCGGACACCACTTCAACCTCGACGCCGTTCTGCCGGCAGAATTCTGCTTCCTCGCCACCGCGGCCCAGGACATAGGGGTCGCCGCCTTTGAGGCGGACCACCCGGTTGCCCTTCAGGGCTTCTTCCACGAGGATGCGGTTGATCTCAAGCTGCGGGACGGGGTGGTGGCCGGGCGTCTTGCCGACCTCGATCACGCGGACGTCGGGAGCCAGTTCCTTCAGCAGCCCGCGCGGGCCAAGACGGTCGGCAACCACGACGTCGGCCTGGCCGAGCAAGCGGCGACCGCGGACTGTGATGAGTCCCGAGTCGCCGGGACCACCGCCGATCAAGGCTACGGAACCTTGGCTTGAGGCATCGGGTTTACGGTGGCGGCGCAGCGGAAGGTCGCCGGTTTCCAAGGCCGTGGCGACGGCGTCACGCAAGGCCATGGCGCGGCGCGGGTCTCCCCCGGCGTTGATGGCGATCTTCACGTCGTCCACTTCGGCCACGGCAGGGGTCCACGCGGCGGACGATTCATGGTCGGAGGCATTGACGCACCAGATGCGCTGGGCCTCGGCGTCGGTAGCCACCTGGGTGTCCACAGCGGGAGTCCCCGTTGCCGTCTGGACGAACCAGACGCCGTCGACGTCTTCCGTGCGGTACTCGCGGGGCTTCCACGTGAGGAGGCCCGAGCCGGCGAGTTCGCGAAGTTTTTCGGAGGCAACGGGAGCGACGACCGTAACTTTCGCACCGGCGTCGAGCAGTCCCTTGGCGCGGCGCGCCGCGACGGGTCCGCCGCCCACAACCAGCACCGGGCGGCCGAGCAGCCGCAGTGCCGTGGGGTAAATGTCCTGTATTGCCATGAAAAAACTGTAGGGCTGGCGCGTAACATGCTTCAAAGGCCCAGACACAACCGGTAACGCTGGGTAATGCAACGTCATATTAGGAATCCATGCCTGTGCCTGGCCCGGCAACCTCAGAAGACGGACCACCCCGTGCGCGTAGTGAATTCGTCCAGTGCGGCCACACCGGCAACGGAATTGCCGGAACGCCCCAAGCCGGGACTCCAGACGCTGATGGCGCATTTGCCGGGTACGACAGCCACGATGCCGCCCCCGACTCCACTCTTACCTGGCAGCCCCACGCGGTAGGCGAATTCGCCCGCAGCATCGTATGTACCGCAGGTGAGCATGACGGCATTGATCCTCTTGGTTTGGGCGGGCGACAACACCAGTCCGCCATCAGCTCCCAGCCCGTTCGAAGCGAGGAAACGGGCCGCAAGGGCAAGATCCTCGCACGTCATGGCCAGCGCGCACTGACGAGCGTAAGACTCCAGGACCTCGTCCACGGGATTCTCCAGGTTGCCGCAACTGGCCAGGAAATGCGCCAGCGACGCGTTCCGGTGCCCGCTCTCCAATTCCGAGGTGGCTACACGGTGGTCTGTGTCCACCAGGGCGTTTCCGGATTCCCTCCTCATCAGGTCACGTACGGCTCCGGCAGCATCTCCGGTCAGGCTCAACAACCTGTCCGTCACCACGATCGCCCCGGCGTTGATGAACGGGTTGCGGGGTATGCCTTCTTCGCTTTCCAGCTGAACGAGCGAGTTGAAGGGGTTGCCCGAGGGTTCACGGAAGACGCGCTTCCAGATTCCGTCGCCGTCGCTGGAGAGGACCAGCGCCAAGGCAAAAACCTTGGAGATGCTTTGGATGGAGAACTCCACGTGGGCGTCGCCGGCCGAGTAGACCTCGCCGTCACGCGTCACCAGGGAGATGCCGAACTGCTTGGGGTCCACAGCACCGAGCTGAGGAATGTAGCCGGCCACCTGCCCTTGGCCCACGTGCGGTTGAACAGCTCCCGCGATGTCTTCGAGAAGATTTTGGATGTCCATGGATAGGCCCTTTTCCCAGCCCGGATCCTCCTCGTCATTGAAGAGGCCGGGCACGTGTTGCAGTGTCACTGGTGCTTAAGCACAGCCAGCAACACTACCGGCCTTTTTCGTTTTCCGGAGGGACCGAGGGCATTCCTACCGGGATGTGGCGGCTGCCCAACCAAATGCCGGCGCAACGTGCTTGGCCACGTTGCCCAGGAGCTTTGCGTTGTACTCCACCCCCAATTGGTTCGGGACGGTGAGCAGGACGGTATCGGCGGCCCGTACAGCCGCATCCCGCGCAAGCGCCCCGGCGAGTTGCTCGGGCGAGCCGATGTAGCTCTTGCCGAACCGGGACAAGGCACCGTCGAGGATCCCCACCTGGTCTTGGCTGTCTGCCTGGGCCCGCAGGCCAAAGTAGTGGTTGTCCTCGGCGTCCACGATCGGGATGATGCTACGGCTCACGGAGACGCGTGGCTCGAAGTCATGCCCTGCCGCTGCCCAGGCGTCCCGGAACATCTGGATCTGCTCGGCCTGAAGCTGGTCGAAGGGAACGCCCGTGTCTTCGGTGAGAAGGGTGGAACTCATCAGGTTCATACCCTGCTCAGCCGCCCACACCGCCGTCTTGCGGGTGCCGGCGCCCCACCAGATGCGTTGCGGCAAACTTTTGGAGAGAGGTTGGACCGGCAGAAGTCCTGTGGCCCCTCCGGCATAGTGCGGATCTGCTTGGGCAACGCCGTGCCCCGCGATCGCTTTACGGAACAGGGCAGTGTGGCGCCGGGCCATGTCGCCGCCGTCTTCGCCGTCCGCGGGTACGTAGCCAAAGTTGGCCGCACCGTTCAGCGCAGGCTCGGGTGAACCACGGCTCACGCCGAGCTGCAGCCTGCCGTCACTGATGAGGTCCGTGGCTGCCGCTTCTTCCGCCATGTAGAGCGGGTTCTCGTAGCGCATGTCGATCACGCCGGTGCCGATCTCGATCCGGCTGGTCCTTGCCGCGATGGCGCTCAGGAGCGGGAACGGCGAGGCCTGCTGGCGGGCGAAGTGGTGCACGCGGAAGAAAGCACCGTCGATGCCCAGTTCCTCTGCCGCGACGGCCAGTTCGATCCCCTGCTTCAGGGCCTCGCCGGCGGTGGGAACCAAGGAGCCAGGGACGCGGGCCCAATGGCCAAAGGAAAGGAAACCGATGCGTTTGTTGTGCATGCCCGTCACAACACTGATGGGTGCCTGCACATTCCTCAATCAGCCCGTCGATAGTGCATGGCCACCGCGCCATTGCTGAGCGGCTCTGCAGAGACCAGATCCAGCCTTCGAGTCGAGGCGAGTCCGTCTTGGTACAACTTGGGCCCGTGGCCGGTGATCATGGGGTGGACCAGGAATTTGTACTCGTCCACCAGGTCCAGGCGATCCAGCTCCGTGGCAAGCTTGCCGCTGCCAACCAGCACGCCGTCGGGAGTCCGGGCCTTGAGTTCCTGTACCGCCGTTCGCAGCTCGCCGGTCAGATGGTGGCTGTTGGTCCACGGGAAGTCTTCTCTCGTGGCCGAAACGACGTACTTGGGCTTGGCGTCCAGCTTGTCCGCCCACTCCTTCAAGGCTGGCGGCGCATCGACCTCGCCCCGGGCCACCAGCGGCCAGTAGTCTTCCATCATCTCGTAGGTGGTTCGGCCCCAAAGCATGGCGCCGCCCTGGTCCATGAGCCGGGTGAAGTAAGCGTGCGTCTCGTCGTCCGCGATGCCTTCACGGTGGTCGACGCAACCATCCAAGGTGACATTGATACTGAAGGTAAGCAGTCCCATTCGCCGATTCTAATTCCGACGCTCTCTCACCAAACACCCCCTTCAGCCCGACCCTCTCTCACCCGGTGAGAGAGCATCCGTGGGAAAGGGGGATTTCGTGAGAGAGGATCCGAACGGGAACAAAGCAACGCGGGGTCACTTACGGCCCATGTTTGGTATCAACATGGGCTGTAAGTGACCCCGCGTTGCGTTTGGAAGCCGTTAGCGGCTGCTGCCCGCCAACAGGCCGCGGCGCTGGAGGAGGCGCTTCTCGATCGGCCCGAAGACCAGCAGTTCGATGAGGATGCCCACGAAGAGGATCAGGAGGATTGCGGACATAACCACCGTCATGTCCGCCAGGATCCGGCCCTGATCCAGCAGGGAGCCGAGGCCGAAGCCGATGGTGCCGCCCACTGCGATGATTTCAGCGGCCATGAGGGAGCGCCAGGAGAAGGCCCACCCCTGCTTCAAGCCGCTGATGTAGCCGGGAAGGGCCGCGGGAAGGACGATCTGCAGGGCCATCTGGAGCCGGTTGGCCCCCAGGACAGTTCCAACGCTGCGGAACTGCGGCGGGATCTGGTCCACCCCTGAGATCAACCCGTTGATGATGGACGGGATCGCCCCCATGAAGACCACGAAGTAGACGGTGGCATCGGTCAGCCCGAACCAGATGATGGCAGCAGGAACCCAGGCAACGGACGGCAGGACCTGCAGGCCGGAGATCAGCGGACCGAACGCGCGGCGCAAGGGGGCAACCTGTGCCAGGAGCAACCCGATGGGTGTGGCAATCACAACGGAGATCAGGAAACCGATCACCCCACGCTGCAGCGAGGTCCATACTGCTTCCTGGAGCTTGCCCTCACCCCACAGTGTGAGGAATTGGTTGAACACATCCACGGGACCGGGGACGAGGTCGCGCCGCTTGAACCCCAGCGAGACGTAGAACTGCCAGGCCAGAACAAGGACAACCAACGCCACCACGGGAAGCAACACACGCTTCCATTCAATGCCGCCCCTGCGCCGAATGTCCGACTGGAGGTTGTCCAGGCCGGCTTCGAGGTCCCGAAGTTCGGAGGGGTTGCCCTTGATGGATGGCGAGGTGATGTGGTTCTGCTCTGACACGGGGAGAGTCCGCTCTTCGGTGGTCTGGTTACTTGGCATGGCGGCGGATCTCCTCGCGAAGTCGTCGGGTAATGACGCCGGTCAGCTCCCCTGCGCGGCCGGCATCAGTGCGGTGTTCTTCGGTGACATCCCATTCGGCCACCACGCGGCCAGGACGCGAAGACAGCAGCAGGACGCGCTGGCCCAGACGCACGGCCTCGCGGACGTTGTGGGTCACGAAGACGATAGTGCGGCCCGTTTCCTTCCAGATCCGCTCAAGTTCGTCATGGAGCAGGTCGCGCGTAATGGCGTCGAGGGCGGCGAACGGCTCGTCCATGAGCAGCACCTGCCGGTCCTGGGCCAGCGAACGGGCCAGTGCCACGCGCTGGCGCATGCCGCCGGACAGTTCATGCGGTCGCTTGTCTCCGGCACCACCGAGGTGGACGAGCTCCAGCAGCTCGGTGGCCCTGGCACGGCGGCTCGCCTTGCTGCTGGATTTGTCGGCCAGCTGCAGCGCGAGTTCGATGTTGCCGCGCGCTGTCAGCCACGGGAACAGTGCCGAGTCCTGGAACATGAAGGCCGCACCGTCGCTGGGCACCTCAAGGGCGCCCGACGTCGGCTGCTCCAGTCCGGCGATGATGTTCAGCAGGGTGGACTTGCCGCAGCCGGACGCACCCAGGAGGGCGACGAACTCGCCCTGCCCGATGGTGGCGTTGACGTCGTCCAGGACGGGGGCCCCGTCACCGAAGCGTTTGCCCAAGTTCTCCAGTACGACTGGCATGGTCCCGTCCTTCGTTTGTTGTAGCTAAAGCTGGTGGTGCGTGCAGCCGCAGCCAGGCATTGCCCGGCTGCGGCCAAAGGCCGGTCCGCTTCCCAAGGTGGAAGCGGACCGACCTGTTACTGCTTAGTCCTGGCCGAGTCCGGCGGCGGAGGTCTTCTTGCCCTCCACCTCGTTCAAGGCGCGGAGGTCGAAGATGCCGTTGATGTCGGCGGCCTTGGTGGTACCTGCGTCCACACCGTCCTGGAGGAGCTTCTTGTAGGTTCCAGCCAAGGGGTCGGTGGTGAACTTGATGTTCTGCAGCGCCCGGTCGATCACGTTGGCCGGGAGCGGCTTGCCTGCGGTGTCCTTCAGGACAGCGTTGATGGTGCTCGCCTTTTCCGAGGCCGAAGCGGAGTTCAACCAGTTCACGGATTCAACGTGGCCCTTGAGGAGTGCCTTGACCGTCTCGGGGTGTTCGGCGGCGAACTTCTTGTTCACGATGAGGATGGTGGTGGTGAAGTCACCCTTGTCCCACAGGTCCTTCTCGTCAACCAGGACCTTGGCTCCGGCTTCCAGCACCAGACGCGAGGCCCAGGGCTCAGGCAACCAGGCGCCGTCGAGCTTTCCGTCTTGGAAGAGCTTCAGGGTCTGGGCGTTTTCGGTCGGGTTGATGTTCACGTCGCCGCTGCCATCAGGGTTGGTCTTGTAGCCCTGGTGGCCGAGCCATGCACGGAGTGCGACGTCCTGGGTGCCGCCAAGCTGTGGCGAAGCGAGGACCTTGCCCTTGAGGTCGGCTGCGGAGTTGATCTCCGGCTTGACCACCAGCTGGGCACCACCGGAAGCTGCGCCGGCGATGATGCTGATGGATTCGCCGTTGCTCTTGACGAACGAGTTGATGGCCGGGTTCGGGCCGATGTAGGTGGCGTCGATGGCGCCTGCATTCAGGGCTTCGATCGCAGCGGGGCCTGCGTTGAAGATCTGGGTGCTGAGCTTGGTGCTGCCAAGCTCCTTGGCGATGAAGCCTTTGCTGGTGCCAACCAGTGCCGGGCCGTGGGTGACGTTGCTGAAGTAGCCGAGCTTGAGCTCTGCGGCCGGCGTGGTGGCCGGAGCCGGTGCCGCCTGGTTGTTGTTCGAGACAACGGAGGCGACTGCGGCACCTGCACCGATCAGGAGGACCAGGCCAACGGCCAGTCCGATCTCGAGGGTGCGGCGGCGCTTGGGCTTGGCCGGGGTCTGGCCCGCGACGATGCGGGTGGTGCCGGAATCAGATCCGGGCTTGGGTGACTCGGGAGAGTTAGACATTGGGGGGTCCTTAAGAGATTTTTGGGATGCGAAGCGGGGCGAAGATCAGGCCCCTAACATCGCCCGTCGAGGGCAAGGAAGGACCGTTCCGGAGTGGTCATGAGTTCACAGTAGGGACTGTCATATTTCCGCTTCAATCCCGTAGAAATCAGGGTTCATGAAGGGTCACTTGGCGTCATATTTGCTGCGAGGCCTTCAATATCCCGCGGATTCGTGCGGCAGCAGCCACCCACCAGCCGCGCTCCCAAGGCGAGCCAGTCGGCAACATTCCCGGCGAGCGTGCCCGTCTCCGCGACCCCGACGGCAGGTCCCCAGGTCTTGGTCACGGCGTCGTACGTCTCCCCCGAATTCGGGTAGGCAACCAAGGGCGCATCAGTGACGTTCCGAAGGGAGCCCAACGCCGGAGTCACCAGTTCCAGCGGCACGCAGTTAAGCCCGACGGCGGCAACGCGCGGTTCCGCGCGGAGCAGCGCGGCCACGTCCGCCAAGGGCGTTCCGTCACTGATGTGGCCGCTGTCCCGCAGCGTGAACGTGAACCAGCTTTCGACGTCGAACTCCGCCACGAGTGCCAGCAGCGCCTCCGCTTCGGCGAACGATGGCAGCGTCTCACAGGCCAGGAAATCCACTCCGGCCTCCACGAGCGCCGCAATGCGTGGGCGATGGAAATCCCGGAATTCCGCGGCAGAAAGCGTGTAATCACCGCGGTACTCGGAGCCGTCGGCAAGGTAGGCGCCGTAGGGTCCCACCGATCCGGCCACCAGCAGCGGACGGGCATCGGGGTTTGCCGAGAGGTACTCCTGCCGTGCCTCGTCGGCGAGCCGGACACTCCTGGCCACCAGCTCGAGGGATTCCTCCAAGGACAGCCCGCGCCGGGCGAAACCCTGCGGAGTGGCCTGATAGCTGGCGGTGATCGCCACGGAGGCACCGGCGTCGAAGTAGTCCCGATGGACCTGCTTGATCAGGTGCGGCTGCTCCATGAGGACCTTGGCGGACCACAACGGATCGTCAAGATCGCAGCCGTGGGTTTCCAACTCGGTGGCCAAAGCGCCGTCCAGGACCAAGTCCGTGCCGGCGTCGAGAAGTGTGCTCAGAGTGGTGTTCCGGGGCATGGTGCCTTCCAAAAAAGAAACCGCGGCTTGTCCGGTGTCCGGCCGATCTACGGCCGGGATCGGCGAACAAGCCGCGGTTCTGTGTCTTTCCGTGTCCTTAGATGACGTAACGTTCGTCTTCGTGGTCGCCCGGGTGGTCCTTCACGAGGCCTGCCGCGAGGGTGTTGCCGTCGATCGGGTCGATCACCAGGAACGCACCCGTGCGGCGGTGGCGCAGGTAGTTCTCCAAGGGCAGCGCAGCGGCCAGGCGCAGCTGTGCGTTTCCGATGTCGTTAAGCTCCAGGCTCGACGCCGGCTCCACCTTGAAGGTGGACAGGTCCAGCTTGCCGGACACGCTGCGGACCAAGGCCTGGACCGTGCGCGTGCCGTGCTTCACCAGGACCTTCTGGCCCTCACGGAGGGGCTTCGGGGAAAGCCAGCACAGCGAGGAGTACAGGTCTGCGGAAGCCTCGCGGACGGTGCCTGCTGCGGCGATGGTGTCGCCCCGGGCAATGTCCAGCTCATCGGCCAGACGGACCGCCACGGACTGCGGAGCTGCGGCTTCTTCAAGCGAGCGCCCTGCGAAGTCGATGCCCACCACTGTGGTGTTGCGCGGTTCGTGGCCGGGTGTAAGGACGGTAACCTCGTCGCCAACCTTGACCGAGCCTTCGGTGATCTGCCCGGCATACGCCCGGTAGTCACGGTAGGCCTCGACATCCAGGCCGGCGTCCACTGCGTCGGGAGCCAGGGCACCCTGCGGACGGATCACCAGCTGGACCGGGAAGCGGAAGCTCTCCAGTTCGGCCTCAAGCTCATCGGCGGCCGGAAGGGTCTCGAGGACCTCCAGCAGGGCAGGACCCGTGTACCAGGGCGTGCGCTCGGAGCGGTCCACCACGTTGTCGCCGTCGAGAGCTGAAACAGGAACAACCAGCAGGTCGGCAACACCGTCAGAGCCCAGCCCGAGCTCGCGGGCCACCTTCTGCACGTCGGCTTCGATGTCGCGGAACACCTGCTCGCTGAAGTCCACCAGGTCGATCTTGTTCACAGCGACGATCACGTGGGCAACGCGCAGCAACTGCAACACGGACAGGTGGCGGCGGGTCTGCTCAAGCACACCCTTGCGGGCGTCGATGAGTACGACGACGGCATCCGCCGTGGACGCGCCCGTCACCGTGTTCTTGGTGTACTGAACGTGGCCGGGGCAGTCAGCCAGGATGAAGCTGCGGCGGTCCGTTGCGAAGTAGCGGTAGGCGACGTCGATGGTGATGCCCTGCTCGCGCTCGGCACGCAGGCCGTCGGTCAGGAGGGCCAGGTCGATGCCGCCCTTGTCGCCGCCGAAGCCGCGGTCCGCGGAGGTTCGGGCAACGGCGTCGAGCTGGTCGGCCAGGATCGCCTTGGAGTCGTGCAGGAGGCGGCCCACCAGAGTGGACTTCCCGTCGTCGACCGATCCGGCAGTAGCGAAACGGAACAGCGTGGACGGCAGCGGAGCGGAGTCCAGGCCGTCTTCGAGGAATGCGGTTTCGGTGCTCATTTAGAAGTAGCCGTCCTTCTTGCGGTCTTCCATGGCTGCCTCGGAGATGCGGTCATCTGCGCGGGTGGCGCCACGTTCGGTCAGGGTGGAGGCAGCGACTTCGACAACGACGTCGGCCACGGTGAACGCGTCGGATTCGACGGCGCCGGTGCAGGACATGTCCCCCACCGTGCGGTAGCGGACCGTCTTGGTGATGACTTCCTCGTGCGGGAGCGGCTGGGAGACCTCGCCCACTGCTCGCCACATGCCGTCGCGGGCAAAGACCTCGCGCTCGTGGGCGTAGTACAGGGCGGGCAGTTCGATGTTCTCGCGCTCGATGTAGCGCCAGATGTCCAGTTCGGTCCAGTTGCTGATGGGGAAGGCCCGGACGTGCTGGCCCACCGTGTGGCGGCCGTTGTACAGGTTCCACAGTTCGGGGCGCTGGTTGCGGGGATCCCACTGGCCGAATTCGTCGCGGAGGCTCAGGATGCGCTCCTTGGCACGGGCCTTGTCCTCGTCGCGGCGGCCACCGCCGAACACGGCGTCGAACTTGTTCTTCTGGATCGCGTCCAGCAGCGGAACGGTCTGGAGCGGGTTGCGGGTTCCATCGGCACGCTCGGCAAGTTCGCCGCGGTCGATGAATTCCTGCACCGAGCCGACAACAAGCTTGAGGCCAAGGCGCTCAACCGTGCGGTCACGGAAGTCCAGGACCTCCGGGAAGTTGTGGCCCGTGTCCACGTGCAGCACCGGGAAAGGAACCTTGCCCGGCCAGAAAGCCTTGGTGGCCAGGTGCAGCATCACCACGGAGTCCTTGCCGCCGGAGAACAGCAGCGCGGGCTTCTCGAACTCAGCGACGACTTCGCGGATGATGTGGATGGCCTCGGACTCGAGGGTGTCCAGCGAGCTCAGGCGCTCAGCGGTCGGGGCGGCGACCTTGGCTTCCAGTTCCACCGTGGACTCCTCAGTTGTGTAGGTGCTCATGTGTGTAGTCCGCATTCTGTCTTGTCGGTACCTGACCAGCGGCCGGCGCGGGGGTCTTCGCCCGGGGCCACTTTGCGGGTGCAGGGCTGGCATCCGATGGACGGGTAGCCCTGGCTCAGGAGGGGGTTGACGGGGAGGATGTTGTCCTCGGAGTACTCCACCAGCTGGTCGAAGGACCAATCCACCATGGGGTTCACCTTGACCAGGCCAAAGCCCTCGTCCCACGTGACCACGGGGGTGTTGGTGCGGGTGGGGCCTTCGTCGCGACGGACGCCGGTGAACCACACTTCGTAGCCTGCCAGCGAGCGTCGCAGCGGCTGGACCTTGCGGAGCGCGCAGCACTGGCCGGGATCGCGGGCGAACAGGTCCTTGCCCAGCAACGTGTCCTGTTCTTCCACGGTGTGCTCGGGGAGGACATCCACCACGTTGACCCGCAGGTTCGCCGCGACTTCATCGCGGGTCTGGTAGGTCTCCTTGAAGTGGTAGCCGGTCTCCAGGAACAAAACGTCGACGCCGGGGATCTGGTCCGCGACCAGCGCCGGCAGGACGGCGTCGGCCATGGAACACGCCACGGTGATCGCCGGCAGCTCGAAGTTCTTCGCAACCCAGGCGATGACGTCGGTGGCGGACGCATTCCAGTCGAGCTCAGCCGCGCCGGCCTCGGCCAGTGCCTTGAGTTCCTCGGTGGACCGTTTGGTGGCTGTGGTCACTGCAAGTCTCCTTCGTCTGCGGAGTGTGCCCACTCAGCGAAGGTCTGGCCCTCGGCGCCTTCGGCGACGAACTTGCGGACCACACGCTCCACGTAGTCGGGCAGGTTTTCCACCGTGACCTTGAGGCCGCGGACGGTGCGTCCCAAACCGGCTTCCTCACGGTTGTTGTTGGCCAGCCCGCCACCGAGGTGGACCTGGAAACCCGGGGTGGGGTCGCCGTCGGGCGTGGGCAGCATCATTCCCTTCAAACCGATGTCCGCGGTCTGGATGCGGGCGCAGGAGTTGGGGCAGCCGTTGATGTGCAGGGACAGTGCCGACGGCAACTGCTTGGTCTCCACGAGGTCGGCAAGGCGGCGTTCCAGTTCGGCAATGGCCGTTGCCGCGGTGACCTTGGTTTCCACGATGGCCAGCTTGCAGAACTCGATGCCCGTGCAGGCGATGGTGCCGCGGCGGAACACGGACGGACGGGCGGAAAGGCCCAGGGTGTCCAGTTCGGCAATCAGCGGTTCCACCTGCTCCTTGGCAACGTCCAGGATGACGAGCTTTTGGTGCGGGGTGGTGCGCAGGCGATACGTGCCGTGCTGTTCCAGGGTGTCGGCCAGCTTGACCAGCGACTCGCCGGACGTACGGCCAACAATCGGGGTGACGCCGATGAAGAACTTGCCGTCCTTCTGCTCGTGGACACCGATGTGGTCGCCGGGTGTGCTCGGCTTGGGGGCGGCAGGACCGTCCGGAAGCTTGAAACCGAGGTATTCATCCTCGAGGATCTGGCGGAATTTGGCGGGGCCCCAGTCGTTCATGAGGAACTTCAGGCGGGCCTTGGTGCGCATGCGGCGGTAACCGTAGTCACGGAAGATGCTGGTGACTCCGAGCCACACTTCAGCGGCGACGTCGGCGGAAACGAACACACCCAGGCGCTCGGCCAGGCGCGGGTTGGTGGACAGGCCGCCGCCAACCCAGAGGTCGTAGCCGGCACCAAGCTCGGGGTGGACCACGCCAACCAGTGCGAAGTCGTTGATCTCGTGCACCACGTCCTGGGACGGGTGGCCCGTGATGGCCGTCTTGTACTTGCGCGGCAGGTTGGCCAGCTCGGGGTCGCCGATGAAACGCTCGGCGAGCTCGTGGATGAGCGGCGTGGGGTCGATGATCTCGTCCTTGGCGATTCCCGCAACCGGGGAACCTAGGATGACGCGGGGCACGTCGCCGCAGGCCTCGGTGGTGGAGAGGTCCACGGATTCGAGGCGGCGCCAGATTTCCGGTACGTCTTCAACGCGGATCCAGTGGAGCTGGATGTTCTGGCGGTCCGTGAGGTCGGCCGAGCCGCGGGCGAAGTCCACGGAGATCTGGCCGATGACGCGCAGCTGCTCGGTGGTCAGCGCACCGCCGTCGATGCGCACGCGCAGCATGAAGTACTTGTCTTCGAGCTCGTGCGGTTCAAGCGTTGCCGTCTTGCCGCCGTCGATCCCGGGCTTGCGCTGGGTGTAGAGGCCCCACCAGCGGAAACGACCGTGCAGGTCCGTGCCGTCGATCGAGTCGAAGCCCTCTTTTGAGTAGACAGACTCAATGCGTTCACGGACATTCAGCCCGTTGTCCTCCTGCTTCCAGGTTTCGTTCGCGTTGAGGGGCGTGGTGCCGTCAACCTTCCACTGACCGTGGGGCTTGGCGGCCGGGCGGGTGCGTGCGGGACGCTTGGAGACTTCGGTGTCCGCGGACGCACCGGCTACAGCTGTATCTGTCATATATCGAGGGTAGGTGTGGCCAGATTTCGCCAGCAAAGGTCCGGAAATGTTGAGTCACCTAAGGAAACACTTCGTCATGAAGGGCGTCACAGCCTTGTACTGGCGGGCTTCTTATGCAGTGGGAAACCCCGTCATTCCGGGCCTAAATCGCTTAGGAAAGGCTGCCCTTTATTGCGTCGTACCGTTCCAGCGCGATTTCGGCCAGCACCTTCGAAGGCAGCAAGGGATCGGTCACCACATCAGCGCCGGCCTTGAACAACTGGTCGTGGAAATACCCCGTCGCCAGCAAATAGGAAGCCACAAACACCCGGCCACCCCCTGTGCCAAGCTCCGCACGCAAGGAGGCAACGCCGTCGGGCACGTTGGGCTGGGCGCTGGCACCGTAGGCGACGCGGACTGTGTTCGGCAGCAGTTCGGCGAGGAGGCGCGCCTGTTCCTCCGAATCAACCGAGCCGTCGGGAAGGGATGAACCAGCAGCGGCCAGCAGGACGCCGTCGTGGTCCTGCAGCCCGGCGGCCCGCAATCGCTCGGCGAGCAGCTCCGCCAGCCGGGTATCCGGGCCGATCGGCTTGGCGGCCACCACCTCGGGACGGCTCTTGATCGCCTTGGGCACGTCCACCTTGATGTGGAATCCCGTAGACAGCAAAAGGGGCACGACGACGGCGGCAGTCCCCGCAGGCAGGCCCTCCACCACACCGGACAACTCAGGCTCCTGGACGTCTACGTACGCCTCGAGGACCTGCAGCCCGGGGCGGAGTTCCTCGATTTCGGCCATGACCTGGCGGATGGCTGCCTGCCCCTCGGCGTTGCGGGTTCCATGGGCACAGGCGATCAAAACGGGGCTGTTCATGGGAGCTAGCGTAACGTTGAGCCAGCACCAGTTGAGAAGCACGCTCAAGAAAGAACCGTCCAGTTGATTTCCATTGACATTGTTCTTTTGTGGCTAGACCTCATCGGCGTGTTCTTTTTCGCCGTCTCAGGTTCCCTGCTGGCCGCCCGCAAGCAGTTCGACTTCGTCGGCTCCATCCTGCTGGGCTCCATCGTCGCGCTTGGCGGCGGGGTAATCCGCGACATCATTATCGACGCCGCTCCCCCGGTGGCCTTCACCAACCCCGCCTACCTTGCCCCGCCGCTGCTTGCCGCACTGCTGGTCTACTACCTGTTTTCATCGGTCCAGCGCTTCACATCGCTTTTGACGCTGTTCGACGCCGGCGGGCTGGCTTTGTTCTGCATCACCGGCACCCTGAAGGCCCTCACCGCGGGGATGAACCCGGTGACCTGCATCCTGCTGGGCGTCACCACCGCGGTGGGTGGCGGCCTGCTGAGGGACATTACAGCCAACGAAATTCCCACCCTTTTCAACAACCGCGACATCTACGCCCTGCCCGCCTTTGTGGGAGCCGCACTGACCACGCTTTTGTGGGATCTGGGGCTCTTCAGCGGACTAACGGCCTGCCTTATTGCCGGCGTGGTTTTCGCCTTCCGTGTTACGGCGTGGCGGCGCAGCTGGTACGTACCCCTCGCGGTCCGTGGATGGCACCGTGCGGGGGTTGGATCCGGCGCAAATCCGGGGGTCCGGGATTAGCTAGGATGGGAGCATGACTGACATGTTCCTCGAGAAGTTCCGCGCGCTGGTCCCAAAGTATCTCGAGGATGAATGGCAGGAAGAAGACGGCCTGACGCCCGAGGAATTGGACGACGCCCTGTCTGAGCACTCCTTCACCATCCCGCTGGTTCTCCGCGAGTTCTACCTCGCCCTCGGAGGCTGCGAAGACCTCATGGAGGCGTACCACTACTTCTGGGATCCCGAGGAACTCGAAGTGGACGACGAAGGCTTCCTCATGTTCCTCGAGGACGAGGACGAACAATTCACGTGGGGCTTCCGCGTCGCCGATCTCGGTATCCCGGATCCCATTGTCTACCGCCGCAACAACGCCCGCGGCCAGTGGAAGAGCGAGGAAGGCACGTTCTCCGAGTTCGTGTTCGACATGTTCGAATGGGCGTTCAACGACGAAGACTAGGTTTTCCTGGTTCACAGCCCCTGCGCAGCCTCCGTGGTTGCGTGGGGGCTGTTTGTTTGACGCGCTTCGATTAGCGCGTACCGCCACGACCCACTTTGAGCCGACCCTCGACCCGCCACGCCGGCTGAGGGGGCTCTCCGCCACATTTTGCGTTCAAAGTTGGTGGTGGCGGCACAGCCTCTCGAAGAATTACGACGGCGGCTGGCTGGCCAGATACCGGAAGGGACCGTAGCGGCCGGCCTCCCTGTTCCTAAGCACGGCCAGGACCTCCTCCACCATGCGTTCTGGGTGAAACACGACGTCGGCATAGTAGTAATGCAGGCTCACGAGTCCGCCGCGAAGACCGGCATTGTTCCGGTAGTGGTCCTTCTTCACCTGCTTGGGCTCAAAATGGGTGCCGCCGTCGAGTTCCACGATCAGGCAATCCTCTATCAAGCAGTCCACTTCGCCTACCCCGGGTACATCTGCGTGCATCTGGACCCGCAACCCGGCCCTTGTGAAGTGGGTGTGGGCGAGCACCTCCAAGAGCGAGTCGGCCTTGGGCAGGACAAGGTCCAGGATGGTTCTGGTTACTCCGTTCCGGTTGCCTTTCAGCTTGCTTCCAAGGAACGTGGTGGTCAGCAACGCCTGGCTCACAGCACTCTGCACCATGACCAATGCTTCCAACTCGGGGAGGCATCTCATGGCATGCAGCAGAACGTCCGCGACTCCGGCCACAGGCAAGTAAGGGTGGTCGGGGTGCAGGCATTGGCCGTGGTGAACTATTCGCCGCCGTGCCTGACCCGTTCCGCAGCTGAGGTGGAGTTGCTCAGCACCGTGCAGGGTCCACAGCTGATAGAAGCGGGCAGCGGAAACACAGGTCAGCTTTCCGTTGGCCCTGAACGCGGCCACGATATCGGGATCAGCGTCCCGAGCGACATAGACACCTCTATGCAGTCTGCTGACAGCACCCTCTTTGACTGCTTTGGCCAGGCCCCGCCGGGTAAATCCAGCGGCATAGAGTGATGCTGTTGTCGCAGCGCCATGACGGCTTTGAAGAAATTGAGTGATATCCATCAGCCCATGCTGTGAGCCCCTTTCAGGCCAGCGCTGCCCTCGGCTGGTCCTATGTGGATAAACCCCGGCGTTCCTCCACCACCCACTTTGCGCCTACATCGACCCCAACAAACCCGTCAGCCGGCGTGTCCCGGGATCCCCGCATCAAAGTGGGTGGTAAAGGACCGGGCAGAGTCTGTAAATCACAGCACTTCACCCGAAAATTCTTTGACGCGATAAGTTGCATATGTGACAGGGTTGTCATAAGCTATTCACGGATCCACTAAATGCCTCCGGTGGGTCTGATGCGAACGGAGATTGTGGTCCCGGTTCGGTGCAGCGTATGACTCGTAACGTTGCAGCGAGCCGGGGCCATTCCGTTTAAGCCCTGGTTGCCTGCCCAACCACTGCCGCGCGCCCCGAAGCCAGCCTTCCGCCGTCGTTGTTGCGTACCTCCACCACCCACTTTGAGGCCGCTAGCCGGAGACACGCCGCATAACAGGGCCAGTCAAGCCCCGCAACCACCCAAAGTGGGTCGTGGCGGCACCGCCGAGGGAGATGTCGCCGAAGTCGGGTGCCGCCGTCGTTGTTGCGTACCTCCACCACCCACTTTGAGGCCGCTAGCCGGAGACACGCCGCATAACAGGGCCAGTCAAGCCCCGCAAC